>QHNB01000230.1 GCA_003217965.1 Verrucomicrobiota bacterium
GATCCGCGCAATCCGGCGGTCTTTTTTGTCGGGCTTTCGACCGGCGGTTTGTTTAAGACGGGTGACAACGGCGTAAGTTTCGATTCGATCTTCGACAAACAACCGGTGCAATCGATCGGTGCAGTCGCGGTCGCGCCGAGTGATTCCGATATCGTGTGGGTCGGCACCGGCGAACCGACCGATCGCAATTCGGCGGAGTGGGGGAACGGCGTTTACCGCTCGACTGATGGTGGGACGACCTGGCAGCACGTTGGCTTGGATACAAGTCACTCGATTGGGCGGGTGATCGTGCATCCCAAAAATCCGGAAACCACTTATGTGGCGGCGCTCGGCAATCTCTGGGTGGACGGTGGCGAGCGCGGAGTTTTCAAGACAACCGACGGCGGCAAATCGTGGAAATCAGTTTTGGCTGCGCCGGCGCCCCACAATGCACACACGGGCGCCTGCGATCTCGCGATGGCGCCTGACAATCCGGAGATCATTTACGCCGCGATGTACGCGCGCCAGCGAAAACCATGGAGTTTCACTTGTGGCGTCTCTGCAACGGGAGGCGAAGACGTGGGCGGTATTTTCAAAAGTAGCAACGGCGGTGGCACGTGGAAAAAATGCACGACCGGTCTACCGACGTTGACTGGTAAAATCGGACTCGCGGTCACACCGGTAAACCCGAAAATCGTCATGGCGGTGGTGCAAAGCGATGAAGGGGGAACGAGCGCAATGGACGATATTCACAGTAAACGCGGCGGCGTATTTCGATCCGAAGACGCAGGGGAAACCTGGAAGCGGGCGAGCGACATCGATCCGCGGCCGTTTTACTTCAGCCAAATCCGAATCGATCCGGCGAACGATCAGCGCGTTTACGTCCTTGGTTTCGCGTTATTGGTTTCGGATGACGGTGGAAAAACTTTTCGGGAAGATCTGTCCGAAAAAGTCCATCCGGACATGCACGCACTTGCTATTCAAGCTGGGAGCGCGCCTCCGCCGAAGCCACCAAAACCCGAAGACAAGAACAAACCGCCCAAACCACCAGTCTCACTCCGGTTAGTTATTGGGAACGACGGTGGTGTTTACCAAAGCTACGCTGGCGGAAAAGGATGGGAGCATCTCGCGCGAATTCCCGCGGGAGAATATTATCGTATCTCACTTGACGATTCGCAGCCGATCTATCGCATCGCCGGCGGATTACAGGACAACTCCAATTGGGTCGGACCGAGCGCCACCCGGAGCAAAGAGGGTATTCGGAATTGCGATTGGATGCCGTTCACGGGCGCAGACGGATTTTATGTCGTGTTCGACCCGAGCGATCACGACACGCTTTACGGAGATAATCAGGATGGCGTGGTTCATCGCTTCAACATGCGTACGGGCGAGCTGCGTAATTTGAAACCGGAGACGCCGGAGGGACGTGAGCCGACGCGTTTCCATTGGAATTCGCCGTTGATCATGAGCCGTCACAAACCGGGTGTCCTTTATTTCGGCGGCAACGTCGTCTTTCGTCTAACCGATCGGGCCGAACGTTACGCGGTTATCAGTCCCGATCTGACGCGGAATGAGCCGGACAAAACCAGAGTGGCCGGAAGCGGCGCGGAGAATTACGGCGTCATCTATTCGCTGGCGGAATCACCCGTGCGCGCGGGAAGTCTGTGGGCCGGGACCGATGAAGGGCGGCTTTGGATGACACAGGACGATGGTGGGAAATGGACTGAGTTAACGAACAATTTACCTGAGCCCATGCGAGGTCAGTGGATTGTCGATCGCACGTACAGCCGATGGAGGGAAAACTTGGACAAGAATTGTCGGCGATTTACCTGCCAACGATCCGGTGGAAACGGTGCGGGAAGATCCGACGAACCCAAGATTGCTCTACGCCGGCACGCATTTCGGCTTGTTTGCGTCGTTTGATCAAGGAACGCATTGGGTACGGATCGCCGATCTGCCGCCGGTGCGAGTGGATGATTTGCAGATTCATCCGCGCACAGCCGATCTCGTTATTGCGACGCATGGCCGGAGTTTGTACGTCCTTGACGACACGCGGGCCTTGCGGGAGCTAACCCCGGAAGTCGCGAGCAAAGCGGCACACTTATTTTCCATTCGTCCGACAAGCGCGGCCTATATGCCATCTGGCTTCTCGGACTGGAATGGCAAAGGTGTTTATCGGGGTGCCAATCCGCCAGAAGGAGCACTCCTGACCGTGTGGGTAAAAGAATTCACTGGGGATGAGATCAAGATTGCGATTACGAATGCCGCCGGAGTACCGGTCGCGAATTTAAAGGCGCCGGGTATCGCTGGGCTGACTCGGTTAAATTGGGACCTGCGACCGACGGAGGATGTATTGACGAAATATGGCGGTGACGATCCAAAGAAACTGCTCGCGAGCGGCGATTACAATGCCGAGTTGACGTTTGGTCAGACCAAAATGAAACAAACATTCCACGTTGATATCGCTGAGGGAATCATCCCGCGCGGTGGAATCGCATTGCGAGAACCGAAGGAAGGTGATCGATGAAGGTCCGAAATATTGCCGAAGCCACGGCGTGGTTCGAAATTCTGGAAACAACCAAGCGCACGCAGACTGCGATGATGATGCTAAAACCAGGTCGATCTTCCGGCAGTCACAAGGAAGGCCACAGAAATAGCGATCAAGTTTTGCTTGTGCTCGATGGCGAAGTGGAAGGCGAAATCGCGGACGAGACAATCACCCTGCGCAAAGGCGATGTCATCGTGATTCCCGCAGGCACCAAACACAGATTTACCAATCGGGCCTCCACCGACGCGGTCACGTTTAATACTTACTCCCCGCCAGAATACGAACCGAGCAAAAAAGACTAAGCGGCGAGCAACGGTACGATCGGAGAGGGACGGCCATCAAACTTCGGGTAAAGGAAACGCGCCACGGGAGAACCTTGACGGGTAATGGCACAAACGCGTTTGAGTCCGGCGTCGCGCAGATGTTGCATGGCGGCGGCAAGCAAGAGCGTGCCCAACCCACGGTTACGGTATTCCATCAGGACACAAGGGCCCGGGATGAGCTGTTCGGATGCATCGGGGTCAACAGCGAGAAATGTTCCGGCGATGATGCAGCGCAGCATTCCAATTCGGATCGAGGGCGAAAGCTCGGCCGATCATCTTACGCGTTTCCTCGTAATCCTCAGCGCCGACAATGCCCAATCGGTACTGCTTCGGGGCAGCAATCTCAGGCAAATCAGCCTTTACCAAATCCCAGCAAAAACTGGCCCATGTCATTATGTTCATGTTGATGTCGGAGCGCCGAATAGCTTCGCGCTATGACCGTGCCCCGAGGGCACGATCGGCGCGATTTTACTCGCCTCTTACATCGCTCGGGATGTCTTCAACGTCGAGTGAAATGAGTGATACATTTCACGATGTTGTGCCGTGCCTCGGCGAAGGACCGGTTTCAGATTCGCAAGATCCGCGATATTGACAATTTGATCGACGCTAAGAGCAAACGCGCTCATTGGATCGTTGGTGGCGAAACGATGGGTCAGCAGCACAACAAAATGTTCCCGGCGATTGGCCCCGGGGTGAATACCAAGCTCTCTCAGCACTGGATTGGTGGCGAGGGTTGAGCCACCAAAATTCTCGTAAACGACTACCACGTGATAGGAGTGAGCGCGCAGTTTCAGCAGCACATCTTCTTCAGTCATGCCGAGGTTTACCTTGTAATTCAGATCGATTAGCTGCGGCATGACCAGCTTCTGATATTGCTCGTGATCAACGCAAACCAGAGCCGTATCGTCGCTGACATCGAATAACGCGGAATCGGTTTCGTTTTCCATGATTAGCGAAACGCTGGTGTCTCGATGTCGAGGCGAAGACCGGAATCAAGCTCGGTGTCCGCCCCACGCACCTTGTGAATCAAATCGATTCCCCGAGTAATGCGCCCTTTGCGCGTGGCGAAGAGACGCGCCGTTTCTTCTGTGATCAAGTCATTTTCGTAGGCCGCCAGGATTGACTGATCGAATGTCATCCAGCCGAGCTGTGAACTAGCCTCGATGATCTCGTAGAAACTGCGGTGCTCGCCTTCGCCGATCGCAATTGCTTCCTTGGTTCGCAAATTGTTACCCATGATTTCGGTGAGTAATTGCCGTCCTCCACTAACTTTCGGCGCGAGTCGCTGACTGATGACATAGCGAAGCATATCGGACAATCTGAGCCGCAATTGCTGTTCTTCTCCGATTGAGAAAAGACCGAGGATTCGATTGATCGACTGTCCGGCATCGACCGTGTGGAGGGTGCTGAGCACCAGGTGCCCCGTTTCCGCGGCGGTCAGGGCGACCTCGACCGTGGCGCGATCGCGCATTTCACCCACAAGAATGACTTTGGGAGCCTGACGCAGCGCCGCGCGGAGCCCGTTCGGATAACTGTCAAAGTCTTGGCCGAGTTCGCGCTGGTTAAAGGTGGCTTTGCGCGTTGGATGGACGAATTCGATTGGATCTTCCAGCGTCACAATGTGTACCGGTTGCGTTTCGTTAATCTCATTGAGCAACGCCGCCAGTGTGGTCGTTTTGCCGCTGCCAGTTGCGCCCGTGACCAGAACCAATCCGGTCTTTTCTTTCGCGACTTCTCTTAAGATTGGGGGCAAGTGCAACCCTTCGAGGGTTGGAACGTTCGCTTCAAGTCTGCGCAGGACGATGGCAAAGTTTCCTTGCTGCCGGAAAATATTGACGCGAAATCGCGCCTCCTCGCTTAAGGAGTAGCTCGAGTCGCAGGAGCCGACGGTGAAATAATCATGCAGCAGACGCGGGTTGCCTTGCATCAACGCGAGCGCGATCTGCTCCGTCTGATACGAGGTGAGCGATTCAATGGGCGGATCGATCGAGACCGGCTTTAGTTCGCCGAACGCCTCCACCTGGAGGGGATGGCCGACCGAGAAATTGAGATCCGAGATGCCATCGTAGCTTTTCAGCATCGCGGAAAGAATTCTGTCCAGCTCCGGTAACCGCATGTTACTCCTCGGTCCAATCTTCCGGGGGATTCTTCAGGAATGGCCGGAATTTTTTCTTATCGATTGCCTTGTCATAGGCTTCCTCGGGCGAAATCCGGGCATGACGCAGATGCTCCAGAATCGCGTCATCGAGCGGCTGGTTGCCTTTCTTTTTGCCGACCTGGATCATGCCTGGGATTTGATGCGTTTTCGCTTCGCGAACGAGGTTGGCAATCGCCATATCTACGACCAGAATTTCCAGGGCCGCCACTCGCCCTGGCCGATCGATCCGTTTGAAGAGATTTTGCGCGATAACCCCTTTGAGCGATTCAGCGAGAGTGGCCCGAATCTGGTTTTGCTGATTGGTCGGAAAAACATCGATGATGCGATCAACCGCTTTCGCCGCACTCGAGGTATGCAGCGTTCCAAAGACGAGGTGGCCAGTTGCGGCCGCAGTTAACGCCAGCTCGATTGTCTCCAAGTCACGCATCTCGCCGACCAGCAAGATGTCTGGATCTTCTCGTAAGGCGCCGCGGAGGGCATTGGCAAATGAACGCGTGTGCACGCCCACTTCGCGATGTTGGACGAGGCAGTTTTGGCTGCGATGAACAAACTCAATCGGATCTTCCACGGTGATGATGTGGTCATGGCGTTGAAGATTGGCGTAATCCATCATCGCGGCGAGGGTTGTCGATTTCCCCGATCCGGTGGGGCCGGTCACGAGCACGAGACCTTTTTTAAGCAGCGGAAATTTTTTAAGAACTGCGGGCAGGCTCAGATCGTCAACCGTCATGACCTTGGATGGAATCAATCGGAACACAGCGGAGATGCCGTATTTTTGCTGAAAGAAATTGGCGCGGTATCGTGCGACGCCGGGAACCTCGTAACCGAAGTCAACGTCAAGCGTCTCTTCAAACAGCTTAATCTTCGCTTCCGGCGCGATTTCATAGACCATCGCCTTGAGCTCATCGTTCTGGAGCGCTGGATAATCGACTCGAACTAGGTCGCCGTTGATTCGCAACATCGGCGGGTTGTTAGTTGAGAGGTGCAGGTCGGACGCCTTTTGTTCCGACATCAATTTAAAAAAAGCGTCGATGCGAGCCATGCGATCTGGCTTTGCAGAGCTAAATTGATGCCAGCACCGGGCGTTTCCCCGAGGGGAAAGGGGCAGGTTTTTCTGCAACTTCGGTAGTTAATCAGTGGGGCGACTCAATCGACCGCTCGCCCGAGTCAATCGCGGTTAACACGCCATCGGACCAAAGTAGAGCCAGCGTCTTTGGCGGATTTGAGTTTCCTGCCAGGTTTTCGATTTTAGGGTAAAACGCTCGTCTTGGTCGAGTGTTTGTCTACGTTCGAATCGGTGTCTTTCACGCACGCCCAGCAAACGCAGCCGATGACGGCGAAAAAAGCGAGAGCAAAAAAGCCGAGAGCCAGCATAGATCCTATGATTACTGTAAGAGCACCCTCCGTGCCCGTTCCGCTCTGAGCCATCAAAACCGTTCCCGAAATCCTTTTATTTCCCAAGCGCCTGCCGCAATTGGGTTTTTGCCGCCTCAATCTCCTTGGGCGTTGCGTTCGAAAGCAAAATGCCGCGTAATTTTTCGCCCTGATAATAACGGGCGCTGAACTTCTTCTTTCCATGCGACCCGCTCAAATCGACCCGCGTTGGCTGTAGCGTGAAATCCCCGACAAAATCAAAGCGCAAATCAAACGCTTCCGTCCAGAAATAAGGGAGTTGCTCGTAACGTATCCGTTTCTTGCCAGTCATATTTGCTCCAGCGACAAGTCCTTGCGTGCGCGCATTTTCCCAGTGCGTTTGTCGTCGCATTCCACCCATCAGCCGGTCTGGATAAAACGCGAGATCGCCAATCGCGTAAATTCCTTTCTCCTCCGTTTCCAAGTATTCGGTGACCGGCGAACCGAGCGGTCCAGATAGCGGAGTATTGCGCACGAGATCGAGATTCGGCTCGGCCCCACATGCGACCACGGCCAGCCCTGCCGCGACCCGGTTTCCGCTCTTGGTCTGGACATTGCGCAGAACCGTTTTGCCTTCGAAACCGTTCAAACTTTCGCCCATCAGCAGAGTCACGCCATTCTTGGCAAAATAACCGGTGAACCATGCCGCTGTTTCCGGATCGAGATAGCGATTCAAGAGCGCCGAATGCCGGTGCATGACACTGACCTTTAGTTTCATTTGTCGCAGACTCGCGGCAGTCTCACAGGCCAGCAGGCCACCTCCCACCACCATCACGTTCTTTTCGTGCTCAGCCATTTCTCTCAAGGCAAAGCCGTCGCGCATTGTGCGCAGATAAATCACATTGCCGAGTCCTACGCCCGCTACGGGGGGGCGGACTGGGCGGCTGCCCATGGCCAGACACGCTTTGTTGAATTCAATGCTCTCGCCGTTTCCCAGAACCGCGACTCGCCGGTCGATATTGAGCTGTGTTACAACTGTGGCGAAGCGGGCGTCGATCTTATGGGCGCGATACCAATTTTCATCCAAATAGGCGAATTTCTTGGCCACGACGTTTTTTTCGCGCAGGAAAGTCTTCGAAAGCAGCCACCGTTTGTACGGCGGTAGGGCCTCTGCACCAACTAAGGTCAGGCTGTTGCGTTTGTCGTGCTTCCGAATTGCTTCACAAACGCTCGCTCCCCCGATCCCTGCGCCCATGACAAGATAATCGCGCTGAATCATGTACGAATTTTGGACGATAGAAAAAGCCTCGGCGTGCTGGCGAGGGAAAAATTCAATCCGGCAATTTCTCTCATCTTAGCCTTGTAGCTGCCGCTGTCCTTGGCGGCAGTGCGTCAAAGAAAGGGCGACAAATCGCTATCGAACGGCGACAACCTCCATCACATCGGCGCTTTCAGCCCGGCTGTGCTCAAAAAAGAGCTACAGAGGTCTCAGTCCGAGCCAGACTGGCATATTCGCTCGACATGACAAGCTCTCTTCCTGTCATTCCGAGCGCAGGCGAGGAATCTCTGAATATTTCTAAAGAACCGCGCGGCAAATCGCCACTGACGCGATTACGCCTACAAGATCCGCGAGCAAACCAGCCGGAATGGCGTGGCGTGTTTGTTTTACTCCGACTGAGCCAAAGTAAACCGCCGCTACGTAAAAGGTGGTCTCCGTGCTTCCGTAGATCGTGGCTGCCATCAAACTCACGATATTTTCCGGCCCGAGTCGATGAACGATGTCCGCTAGCAACGCCAGTGTCGCACTTCCGCTTAAGGGGCGCATCAGCACGAGCGGCAGAAGATCAGGCGGAAATTGGAGCGGCGCGAGCACTGGCGTCAATAATCGGCTGAGCAAATCGACACCGCCGGCGCCTTTAAACATCCCTATCGCTACCAACATCGCCACCAGAAACGGAATGATCCGAAGAATGACGTTAAAGCCTTCCTTTGCTCCTTCGACAAACTCCTCATAAACCTTCACTCCGCGTGTAGCGGCGTAGACCGGAAAGAAACTGAGTAGAAACGGAATCGCCAGGAGCGAAAGGGCATTGACGCCACGGATGAAAACATTGGCGTCACTTGCAATTGGCTGACTAAAAAACTGCGGCCAGACCATCCGTACAAAAATCAGGGCGAAAAAAAGCAGCAGCGCGATGATCGCAGCGAATCCGAACCACGAAGCTCGCCGCGGGGCAACGGGGAACTCCGCTGTTGCCGGGGCACTCGCGGCATCGGGCGTTGTCGTCTCGCTGGCGCCGGCAGAGTCGATCTGGGTTCTCACCGCAAACCAGCGAACCTTCTCGAGAATCTTCACTGCGATGATTGCAGTCGTTGCCGCGCAGAGAGTGGCGAGCAAAGCCGTTCCCACAATCGCCGTCGGCCGGGTCGAACCCGCCGCGACCAGAATCGCGATTGCGGTCGTTGGGATTAACTGGACCGAGGCCGTGTTGATGGCGAGGAACGTGCACATCGCATTCGTTGCAATGCCAGGGTGGGGATTGAGTGCTTCCAAGTCACGCATCGCACGGAGGCCAAGTGGTGTCGCGGCGTTGCCGAGGCCCAGCATGTTCGCAGCCATGTTCATCACCATCGCGCCCATCGCCGGATGATTCTGCGGCACATCGGGAAACAGCCGCCGCATTAGGGGACGCAAAGCGCGCGCAATTTTTTGCACCAGCCCGGCCCGCTCGGCCAAACGCATCACCCCCAGCCATAGCGCCATGATCCCGATCAATCCTAATGCGATGGTGACGGCCGTTTTTGCGCCGTCGAAGGCGCCATCAGTCACTTCCTTCCAACGGTCATTCCAGCCGCTAATGGCGACGGCAAGAATAACCAGTGCGAGCCAGATGTAGTTCAGCACGGCAAATATTCAGCGGGAGCGTCGAGTCACAGCTGCGTCGGTATTTTCACCGAGCATTGTCCCAGCCAGATGCATCGCCTCGTCGCTTTGCCCACCGAGCATGCGGGCAATTTCTTCCCGCCGTACCTTACCGCTCACTTCGCGCAGTTGCGAAAACGTCCGGCCTTTCACGACCTCCTTTGTCACGACAAAGTGCGAACTGGCCGCGGCCGCGACCTGCGGCAAATGGGTGATGCAAAGCACCTGGTGCTCTGCTCCAAGTTGTCGCATTCGGCTGCCAACCGCATATGCAATTTCGCCGCCCACGTTTGCGTCAATCTCGTCGAAGACCAGCAGCGGCACTGAGTCCTGGGCTGCGAGCGCAGATTTGATCGCGAGCATCAAACGCGAGATCTCTCCACTCGATGCAATGGCGCGCAGGGGCTTCAACGGCTCGCCCGGATTCGGTGAAAAAAGCAATTCTATCGCATCCAATCCGGACGCGCGCGGATTCTCCAGATCACTCAATTGCACTTTAAATTCCGATCGCCTGAATCCGAGGTCGCGCAGATTTTCACGAACAGCCTTGGAAAGCTCGGGCGCAGCCCTAACGCGTAATTTCCGCAGCGCCTCGCTGGCCTTTTTCAATCCCCCGCGTTGCTGTTCAATTCCGCCGTATTTCCGTTTCAACGTTTCGAACAGCGAAACCCGCTCTTCCAGCGCGGCTAGCTGCTCCGAATCAAGGTCGAGACTCTCAGCGTACCGACTCAATTCGCGCGCGATTTCGGACAATTCGATAACCACTCTGCGATGGACCTCCGCAGTCGCCGCCATTGCAGGATCCAATTTTTCTAGCTCGTGCAAGAGTCTCTGCGTTTCGCCCAACTGGTTCAGGACGGCATCATCCGCCTCCGACAACCGGGTGGCGGCGGCCGACGCGATTTCGATTAACCGCTTACTATTACTTGCCCGCCGATAGCGCGCTTCGATTTCCGCTTCTTCCTCTGTGTCTAGTTTGGCGGCCACGATCTCGTTCACTTGGTGCCGCAGCAAATCGAGCTCCTGTTCGCGCGCGGTTTCGACGGTGTTCAGCGCCCGGTGGTCTTCTTCGAGTACGCGCAGGAGCCGGTAAATTTTTGCGAACCCTTCCCGCGCAGGTTTCGCGTCGGCGAAGGCATCAAGGAGATCTAACTGTCGGTCCGGCGAAAGAAGCGACTGGTGATCGTGAGGTCCGTGCAAATCCACCAGGTCATCGCCGAGACTCTTCAAATTTCCGAGTGTCGTTGGCGAGCCGTTGATGAATTGCCGGTTAACTCCCGAGAGCGACAAAGTGCGCTTTAAAATCAGATCGTCACTACACGGCTCGACGCCAGCTTCCTCGAAGCGCGTATTCAATTTCTCCAAGTCATCACCGTTGAAGACAGCCTCGACTGTGCAGGTGTCCGCGCCGGTGCGAATGAGCGATTTATCGGCGCGTTCGCCGAGCAAGAGTTGGAGCGCACCAATAATGATCGATTTGCCAGCCCCGGTCTCGCCAGTGATGGCGGTGAAACCCGGTGCCAGCTTCCATTCGAGATCCTCGACCAGCGCGACGTTCTTAATTCGCAACAAATTCAAGGTCGTGGCCATGGGCGACAGTTGAGAGTATAAAGTGGAGAGTTGAGAGTTCGAGCTTGCCAACGCTACTCGTAACCCTCAACTCTCAACTCGCGCTGACTTTTCTTGGCACGGGCACCTCCCTGGGGGTCCCGATGATCGGCTGCGATTGCGCCGTTTGCCGCTCAGACGATCCGCGGGATAAACGCCTGCGCTCCTCCATTTATATTGAAACGCCGGAGGTCGCTTTTGTTGTCGACACCGGGACGGATTTCCGGACGCAGGCGTTGCGGGAAAATATCCGACGCGTGGATGCCGTCGTCTTCACTCACTCGCATACCGATCACATTATGGGTTTTGACGATCTGCGTCGCTTTTCCTGGAAACGTGGATCGATGCCGGTTTACGCCTCAGCCGAGACAATGGCGGATCTTCTGGGAGAAACGCAGCTTACTCCTTTGTCGGTTCCGCATGGCGACTCCGAAGTGAGCGGATATCTCTTCACCCGAGGCGATCGTAATCTCGTAGCCTATCTCAGTGATTGCAGCGCAATCCCGGACAAAATCGTACAAAAGATTTCCCGCGTGGAATGTCTGATCATCGATGCGTTGCGGGAGAAACCGCATCCGACTCATTTGAGCGTTGGACAGGCGCTCGAGGTTGCCGCCCATGTTAAACCAGCCCAGACATATTTCACTCACATCGCCCACGACCTCGCACAGGCTTATGAGAAGCGCCTGCCCCCGCATACCCACATCGCCTACGACGGATTGAGGCTGACATTTTAGATGAGGACGCGCTGGCTGGCGGCTGCTGCCGCGTTTGCTCTAATGGGGCTCGGCGCCCGTGGGCAAGACTCGTTATCTCAGCAAACGATTGTTGTCTTCAATGGCGCGGCCCCAGAGTCTGTCGCTCTCGCGCAATTTTACGCCCAGAAACGGGGGATCGTTCCGGATCACCTCGTTCGAGTTGATTACTCAACCGAAGAAGAGATCACACGGGACGAATATGACCGCACCATAGCCGAGCCGTTACGGAAAATATTTCAGGAGAAGGGTTGGTGGCGAACCCACGAAACAACCGATGGGAGGAGAAGGATCCAGGCGAACGCAATTCATTTTGTCGCTCTTATCAAAGGCGTTCCACTCAAGATCAGAGCGACAGCTACACCATTGGATGGAGACAACCCTGGGTCCGGAGCGGTCCAGAACGATGGCAGCCTCGGCGCAACGGAATTTCGTCGGCAGGGCCCGCATAATCGCATCGCACGCGCATAACGCCCCTATGTTGGAAGACACAGGATTAATGGAAATGCGCACCGAAAATTTTGACAGTGCGATCGGCTGCTTTGAGCAAGCGCGCACGGACTATGCAAAACGCGAAGACATCATGCGTTGCGTACTCGAGGAATGCGACGCCTTGATAAAATCTGGAAAACGGAAACGCGCGCTTGATTTGGCTCGCAGTGTTTTGAGCATCGTTCCCGATTCACCCGCATGCCGATTACTTCGAAAATTAGAAACTGAACTCACGTCTAAACCAACTCCTGTAGCCACGCCGAGGCGCGGCGGAACCTAGCGAATGATCCCGCGCCCGGTTGTCTCGATAAACTCGATAATCTGCGCGATCTCCGGCCGCGGCGCGATTTCACTGCGGATCGCCTCCAGCGCCTGCCGGGTATTGAGCTTTGAGCGATAGATCAAACGAAAGGCTTCTTTAATCGCCTTCACGCTTTCGGGCGCGAAGCCGTTGCGCTCGAGTCCTACCAAATTGACTCCACGAATTTCCGCAGGATTACCGTCCGCGATCATGAACGGGGGGACGTCCTGCACGATTTTGGAGCACCCGCCGGTGATGGCAAATCGTCCGATACGGCAAAACTGATGCACCGCGGTTAGACCTCCCATTATCGCGTGATCGTCGATCCGAACGTGGCCGGCCAGCGTGCCGTTGTTGGAAAAGACAACCGCATCTCCCACAACGCAATCGTGCCCGATGTGGCAATAGGCGAGAAAATTTCCGCGGTTGGCAATCTGTGTCTTGCCATCGCTGTTCGTGCTGCGATTCACGGTCACAAATTCGCGAAAAGTATTTTCATCGCCGATTTCAAGGTAAGTCGGCTCGCCTGCGTATTTTAAATCCTGCGTTTGTTGTCCAATCGAGCAATAGGCGTAAAACTTGTTCCGTGCCCCGACCCGCATCGGGCCCATCAATGTGACGTGATGTTGTAGCCAGCAGGACTGACCGACTTCGACATTGGCCCCGACCACGCAGTAGGGGCCGACCATTGTGCCAGCGGCAAGTCGCGCAGTGGGATCGACAATTGCGGTCGGGTGAATCTCGACATCGCTCATTTGTCGAGGAACGTGAACATGAGATCGCCCTCCGAAACGACCGCGTCGTTGACGACGCAGCTGCAATGCGCTTTCGCCAGCCGATTGCTTCGTGCCTTGATCAGCTCGGCATGAATGAAAAGGGTATCGCCTGGAAGCACCGGCTTACGAAATTTCACTTCGTCCGCGCTCATAAAATAGCCAATGCGGCTTGCAGTCTTGGCCATTTTAAGGAGCAAAATACTTGCGACCTGGGCCATGGCTTCGACTTGGAGTACCCCTGGCATAACCGGATGGCCTGGGAAATGACCCTGGAAATAGGGTTCGTTGATGGTCACGGTTTTCATGCCCGTGCATTTTGTTTCGCCTTCGAACCCGAGGATGCGATCGACCATTAAGAAGGGAAAGCGGTGGGGCAGAATCTCCATCACCTGGGCAATGTCGAGACCACCTTCTCCTGGCGGAAACGACCGAGGAACAGATAAGGCGGCGATCTTGGCATGTTCTTTAACGATCGCCCGCGCGAGTTCTGCGTTAATACCATGCCCCGGTCGCACGGCGATGACGTGACCGCGGATGCGGGTACCAACCAGCGCCAGGTCACCGATAATGTCGAGGACTTTGTGGCGCGCGAATTCATCTGCGAACCGCAGAGGTTCTTTGCTCAAGACGGCCTCACCTCGCACCACAATGGCGTTTTCCAAACTGCCACCTTTAATCAAATTTTTGTCCATTAACGGCTGGACTTCCTCGTAGTAAACAAAAGTGCGCGCCGGGGCGATCTCACGCTCGAAGACAGATGGCGTTATCTCGGCGGAATAGAACTGCGTGAAACGATTGTTCGGACCTGCTTGCGTACAGGAAATGCGAAACTTTGGGTCTGGCAGCAAAACCAGTAGTGAACCGTTCTTTGATTCGATGTGAATCGGGTCGCGGACATCGAAAAATCGTCGCGATGCTTCTTGCGCAAAGTCGCCGGCCTTTTTGATCACTTCGACATAAGGGGCGGCACTGCCGTCGCCGATCGGTGGTTCGTTGGCATCCATTTCGACAATAGCGTTGTCGATGCCCATTGCGTTCAGGGCCGACAACACATGTTCGACTGTGTGCACCCGGACCGCGCCGTCACCGATGGTTGTGGCGCGCTCAACCGTTTTCAGATTGGTGATGTTCGCGTCAATCGTCGGTTCATCCGCCAGGTCCTTGCGCTTGAATTTGATCCCGTGGTCGACTGGCGCCGGTAGCAAACGGAGCGTTACTTTCTCGCCCGTATGCAGCGCAGTACCGGTCAGCCCGGCCGATTTTGCGAGTGTATGCTGAAGCTCAGTGGCAGCCATCGGCGCCTAACTAACAAAGATTTGCGCGACTGACCACGCGGTTTCTCACTTGAGCTCGAACTCGCCGCAGTCGAAAGCCATCATCTTCGACGCGCCGCTGACGTGAAATTGGCGAGGCCCGGCCCCATTATCGAGAAATACGTCGAGAGTTTTGTCCGATCGCTGCGTCACCCAAGCCCGTCTGGTGTTGCCAACCTGAGCGATCGTCACCAAGGGCAGGCCGTCGCCGGATTTTAGGAACGCGTTTTCGTCGTCGAAACCAACAACCAGATCGATGACCGGCCGTTCATTATTTTCCAGCGGATTCGCGATTAGCTTGAGTCGCACGTTGTTTGCCATTTCTGGTAGTGGAGCGTTCGTAGGTGCGATCTCTTCCACTTTGAGAGGCGCGATGAGGAAACCGTGCGCGGAATATTTCCCCGGCGGCAATTCAAAACCATCGTCATCTTTTCCATCCCACTTCGTGACGAGCGCGTCCGCGCCGACTGAAAATTCATCGAACTCCGCTTCTTGATGCAACACGCGCACGAGTTGATCGGTGTCGTTGTAAATTCCAAGGCTGATCGTTCCCTCCATCGGCGGCGGAAGAAAACTCAACCGGACCGAGCGCGCCGGCGCGGCTGAGACCGATGCGGTCGGGCTGGGCGATACTTGCGCATTGGCTAGGCTGTGGGCAAATCCAATGAAAATTGCGATCGCGAAAAGTCGTTTTGTCATGTTGAGCAAATATGCCGGTCCGACTCGGACCGAGACATCTCTGATCGTTTTGCAGAAAACCTTGAGAGATTCGTCGGCTTCAAGTTTCATTTTGCTCAGCATGACAGGGCGAAACGTCGCCAATTCAAATTCGGAAAAAGCCTATCGCGCTCCTCGCATGGTGCCAGGAATTCAGAATCGGCCTCTCCTCTTTCCAGAGCGCTGGCCAATTGATCGAATCGTCGCAGATGATCGGTCACGCGTTGTCCGGCATACTCTTTCGCTGTCTCATTGCGAATGAGAAACGGCCAATCGCTCGCTTGTGAGAGAAGCAATTCGCGTCCGATTTGTCGCAGCATCCGCTCTGTTTCAGGAGTCGCATTTGCCTCGTACTTCTTTGCCAGCGCGGCCATCCGTCGGGCCGCGGTTTGCAGGTGCGGGTAAATCCAACTGCACTTCTGATCGAGCCAGACGTCGAGGAACCCTTTGTCACCCCAGCTCGAAGCGCAGGGCTGGACTACCTGCAAGGTTGGATTGTGAGCGAGAAACTCCGCGGGCGTAGTTAATGCGTTCCGATCCTGAGACTCCGCGGTCGCCCGCAACACCTGTTCGAGAAAGACTGGTCCCTCGAACCACCAGTGGCCGAAAAGCTCGGCGTCGAATGGAATGGTCACAATGGGATGCCAATCGTTGGCACCAAGGCTTTTGATATCAGCAAGGCGTTGCTCGACAAAATGGCGCGCGTGTTCGCGTGCCGTCATTTCTGCCGCCGCACGATCATAAATTTTTTTCGGCTGATCGCGACCGGTTACGCGGTGATATTTAATGCCGGTAAACTTTGGGCCGTGACAGGCGAATGGCGAAAGTTTCTCGGCCGGCAAATCGAATCCAATGTCACGGTAGAAATCGCGATAATCGGAGTGTCCGGGATAGCCCGCCTCTGCGCTCCAAACTTGCCGGCTGGCATTGACATCGCGCGCGAACGCAGCCGGCCCCGCCGGAGTGTAGCACGGAGCAAATGTTCCGCGTTTGGCAGCAGGCTGGGCGTATTCGAGCGCATGTGCGTCAACCACAAACCAGCGGATGTTTTGTTTTTGCAATAATTCATCAATTCCTGGTGCGTAGGCGCATTCTGGCAACCAAAACCCAAGCGGTTCGCCTCCAAAATTTTCACGGTAACTGTCGCAGCCCAGAGCTATTTGCGCGCTGGCCGCCCCAGACGTTTGCTGTAAAATCGGCAGGAGACCGTGGGTTGCCGCGCTTGCGATGATCTCGATGGAGCCGCTGTCCCGCAGTTGTCGCAGAAGAGCAAGCAAGTCGTAATTCCATTCATCGCAATAAACGCGCCGAGTCTCGGAAAAAAAATTGTGATAAAACTCAGAGAGGGAAAGCACAGCGGCATCGGCGCGATTGCGCTGGCATTCGTTTTCAGTTAGGGCGATGAGCCGGTCGAGATGCTCGAGGTAACGCTGACGCAGCAATTCATCCTGGAGCATCGCGCAAAGAGTCGACGTGACCGACATGGTGATTTTGATCGGAATACCTTCGTCGAGCAGGCGCTGAAGCGTCCGTAAAAGCGGGATATAGCTTTCGGTAAGCGCCTCAAATAGCCACTCCTCCTCAAGAAAGCGCTCATACTCGGGATGCCGAACGAAAGGAAGATGCGCGTGAAGGATGAGGGCGAGGCAGCCGATCACGTCGTTAGGCTGAGCGAATCGAAGAGTCTTTCAACGGCCGAGACGCGGTCTAGAACAATCCTGAGATCTCTCGTCATCTCCGCGGCTCGGGATGACATCCGCACGATTCCGAAATTCGCAATCGCCGTTCCACGCTGGTTAGAGCGTCCGGCAAAAATCCTGAAACCGATCGAGACCCTTTTTGATAATATCGATGCTGGTGGCGTAGCTCAGCCGAACGGTCCGATCGTCACCAAAAGCTGCTCCAGGCACAACCGCGACATTCGCTTTACTCAGGAGTCGGTCGGCGAAATTTTGTGAGGTCAAACCGAGCTGGCTGATGTTGACGAGCACGTAAAAAGCGCCTTGCGGTTTTACTGCCGTTACGTTCGGAATCTTCGAGATCCGATCAAACATATAGTTGCGACGCATATCGAATTCATCGCGCATGTCGGCGATCGGTTGTTGGTCGCCTTTTAAAGCGGCAAGCGCGCCGCGCTGGGCAAAGGAGCAGGGATTAGCCGTGCTGTGACTTTGAATGGAATCGACCGCTTTTGCCACCCCATCAGGTGCGGCCAGATAACCAAGACGCCATCCAGTCATCGCGTAGGATTTGCTGAAACCGTTTACCGTAAGCGTGAGATCGTGCGCGTCCTTTGATAACGAGCCGATGCTCACATGTTTGACGCCGTCATAAACCAGTTTCTCGTAAATTTCATCGGAGAGTATGTAGATGTCCTCGCCGGCAGCGATTTCGACCAGCGCCGCCATTTCTTCGCGGGTGTAGACCGAACCGCTCGGATTGCCCGGCGAATTCAGAATCAGCATCTTTGTGCGCGGGGTCATAGCATTCTCGAAATCTTCCGCTCGCATCTTCCAGCTATTGCGTTCGCTTGTCGGGATAATCACTGGATCAGCACCGGCCAGTCGGACCATATCAGGATAGCTCACCCAATACGGAGCGGGGATGATGACCTCATCACCCGGCTGGCAGGTCGCGAGGATGGCATTGTAACAAGCGTGTTTCGCACCGTTGCTAACAATGATCTGGGTCGGCTTGTAATTGAGGCCGTTGTCGGCAGCCAATTTTTCTGAAATCGCTTGGCGCAATTCGGGAATGCCGGAGCTGGGCGTGTATTTGGTGAAACCGCTTTGCAGGGCCGTGATCGCCGCCTGCTTGATGTGCTCCGGCGTATCAAAGTCTGGCTCGCCCGCGCCGAAGCCACAGACATCGATCCCTTCCGCTTTCATTGCCTTTGCTTTGGCGTCGATCGTGAGGGTGAGGGATGGGGTGAGTTGTGAAGCGCGTGCGGAGATTTCCATGGGAGTATTCAAAGTAGGAAGCGGAAACTATTTCTGGCGGCAAAAATTTTCAATCAACGGTTTTAAATTGTTCTCTTCCACCTGGACGATGCGCATTTCGCGCTCGGCGTTTTCGGCGGAATCGGAGGCATGTGCCGCATTGATCATGATCGTCTGCCCGAATTCTTTGCGGATGGAACCAGGGGGCGCCTTTTTGGGATCAGTCGGGCCGAGCACTTCGCGAATCTTTCGGACCGCGTCTTCGCCTTGATAAACAATGGCGATGCATTTCTCCGTGCCGGGCTTTTCCCGTTCCCGCGGCGGGCATTTACTTGGTCTGACTCCAGCCATGAACTCGACAATGCTCTCCCAGTTTTCGCGCCCGCCCGCAGAGCCCAGCTTCTCCTCCAGCACGGGAAGAACTGGCCCGTAAAATTCTTCGGCCTGTGCCACACTCATTTGATGAACCTTGAAACCGATGATGTAGAGACCGGTTCGGGAAAAGACGTCGATCACTCCGCCGGGCCGTCCGCTGGGAAATTGGAAATTGTCCGGCTTGATCAGAACGAGCGTCTTCTCAATTTTGGCGCCTCGCGGATAGTCGATCACTTTATCTAAAATACCCCCGTCCCGGTCAGAGAACTCCGCCCACAACTTGAGGTCTCGCTCCACTGCGTCGCGCCGGAACGAGGTCAACACGGCAGGTTCAAAGTAAGTAACTCGACCTGAATCGTCGGTGATGTAATCACCAAAGGTATCGCGGATTGTTTCACCGCTGGTGCGTTCGTTAACAATGTGACCAACCGCGGTGTGAACTTTCTCGATCGCGTCTTTGCCGCGCAAAACCAAAAATAAGACGCGCGGTCGCTGCCCTTGTGTGATGCCGGTGAAATTCCGCCGCACATAAGCTTGGATCAGTTCCTGGGTCGCGCGATGTCGCGGCTCCTCCTCAGTCACGATCGTTTCCGCGTAGCGTCGCACCAGAGCCTCGCTTGGCGCGAACATCCGCCCCGCCACCAGATCCAGACCCGTGCGCGAAATCAGACGGGACACGATCCCGCCCGTGCGTGACTTGCGCATCGAGTAGGGTGTGACAATGGCATAGGAAAGTTCTTCGGCCTGCATGATCCGCCAGGCGGCCCGCGCCGCCCTAATGCAGGAGGATCGAAGTCGCCTGAGACCGTCAAGGTGCGGGCTCGTTTCCGCGTCGTCAAATTTGTTTTTGATACGACCAGGGCGATCCATTTGCCCCGTCGACGGATTTCCACCAGACGCAATGGCATACCCCGAACAGCGCGACGGAGATGATGTTCCTGGTTGTGCAAGATCCCAGATAAAATCGCGAAGCCTCCGTCCCTCAATATCCGCACCGCCCGCGGCAAAATTTCGATTAGCAAATCACTGAATAAGTTCGCCGAGACAACATCGAACTTCTCCGCGCCAATAACCGTTCGGACATCGCCCACCCGAAATTCGATCTGGCAAATCTTGTTTAGTCGCGCGTTTTCTTTTGCTGTCGAAATCGCAATCGGATCAAGGTCAATCGCGGATACTCTTCCGGCGCCGAATCGTTTCGCCGCCAGAGCAAGAATGCCGGTACCGGTTCCGAGATCGATCAAGGACCAGCCGGGCGCCAGCGTTCGGGAAATTCGTCCGAGGAGACGCAGGGACATCTCGGTAGTGATGTGCTCGCCCGTGCCAAACGCCGCTCCCGCTGGAATCATTAAGGTCCGATCGGACTCTATGAGGCCCGCCTGGCTTCGCACAATTTTTAGCCGTTTGCCAATCTTCAGCGCTTTTCCGGTTGAAAGACGCAAAAAATTCCTGAGCCAATCGCGCGGTAGTATGACAATCCTGCCGCCAAATCTGCGGCGTGAACGCTCCAATTTGCGCCGGTCGGCATCAGCGACTTCGACTAGGGTTGTTTTGGCCGATTCTGTCTCAATCACCGCCAGCTGATTGCCAGCGATCCGGCGTAATTCGCTTTCGTTGGCTGCGAGCCAGCCTGGGCTGGCCCGCTTCCGCCAAACGAACATCAATCAACCCGCCACCAAAAATTATTTCTCTTCTGTCTCTGCCGATTTCTGTTTCATCATCTTCTGGGCAAGACCGGCCGCATATTTTTCGTACTGCGCGCTATCGATGGTGAAAGTCCCAAGCATGTAATTGGAATCCTGCCAATCCCAGTTCTGACCAGAGTCGGTATAGATCATCTTCGAAGTCTTTCCCTGTGCGTATTCGTGATGTAACGGATCAGCTCCGGGCGGGTTCGTTATTTTCGAGTTGCCGCCAAGACCGCCCTTAACCAAATGTCCCGTAAAAGTGGCCACGTTACCGATCGTGATGATGTGGTCCTTACCTTCGATCTTGCGGGTAATAGGGACGTACTTCGTTTCAAAGTTAGCTGAGCCATTCTTGGACGGCAGCACGGTCATCGCAATTGCCTCCAGCGCCTTCCGCTGCTCTGGATTCGCTTTCTCGTCGATATAATTGGTCGAAAAATTCCATTTTCCGAACGACTCCATCATGGTCTGGTTTTCCGGACTCTGCGCGTAATTGGCAACGGCGAGACCGTCGAGTTTTACGTTCCCGTAATTTCCCTTTTGAATGAAGAGAACCTGATTGCCACCACAAGTCGGTCGAGTGGGTTTCGAATCGAACCAACAAGGGCAGGCCGCCGCACAAGAGCATGCCTCTTCGAGCTGGCCAGTGATTTTCCACGAAACTTTTTTTGTTTCGTTACTCGCGCCAATCGTGAAGGTCGCAGCCAGCGCAATGACAGGAAGCGGAAGCAAGCGGAACAAGTTTTTCATCGAGAAAAGTTTACTTCCTCAAGTCGCGCAGTCACAAGCTCAAACCGCGCGATTCTTAAAAAATCATCGCGAAAACCCCTGTCCACGCTACGCTGTCAGCCCGCGCAGCCAATGCGACCTACCGCAATTCATCACCTTTCCGTCTTCCAGAGCCACCGGCAATTGAACGCGTTGCCGGAGCTCTCTCAAACCAACCATATCGAAGGCACTGCTCGGATGCAGTGGA
Source organism: Verrucomicrobiota bacterium (assembly GCA_003217965.1). Classification (GTDB taxonomy): domain Bacteria; phylum Verrucomicrobiota; class Verrucomicrobiia; order Chthoniobacterales; family UBA10450; genus AV69. The sequence continues at coordinate 21,225 of QHNB01000230.1, forward strand.
GCGGCTCCGATTTGACCCGCAGAGGGTTCGGGTCTGCGCGGCTTGCAAGCACGCCGATTGCGTAGGAAAGAGTTCCCCATGCTTGTCGTAATGAATGCCAATGCCACTGACGCCGAGATCGCAGCGGTTGTCCGGGTAATCGAGTCGCTCGGTCTGCGCGCGCATACCATGCCCGGCGCGACGCGAACCGCCATTGGCATCACCGGCAATCAAGGCGCGGTCGACTTGCGACACTTCGAGAATTTACCGGGCGTAGCCGAAGCGATTCGGGTGAGCAAGCCTTATAAACTCATCACGCTGGATCTGCGACCGGAGCGTACCATTATTGATATCGACGGGGCCAAAATTGGGAATGGTTCGCTGGCAATCATTGCCGGTCCATGTGCCATCGAAACACGTCAGCAGGCGTTCGCTGTGGCAGAAGTGGTGAAGAGCGCCGGCGCGAAGTTTTTCCGTGGCGGCGCATTCAAACCGCGGACTTCGCCTTACGCCTTTGCCGGTCTGGGTGAGGAAGGATTGAAAATTTTGGCGGATGTTCGCGAGAAATTTGGATTGAAGATCGTGACGGAAGCGCTCGATGAACCCGGAGTGGACCTGGTCGAGAAATATGCGGACATGATTCAAATCGGCGCCCGTAACATGCAGAATTACACGCTTCTAAGACGCGTTGGTCGGTCCAATTTGCCGGTACTGCTCAAGAGAGGAATGGCAGCGACTCTCGAGGAATGGCTCCTCGCCGCCGAGTACATCATGGCGGAAGGAAATTATCAGGTCGTGCTTTGTGAGCGCGGCGTGCGAACGTTCGCGCAACACACGCGGAACACACTCGATCTCGCCGCGGTGCCGGCCGTGCGGCGCATTTCGCATTTGCCGGTAATCGTCGATGCGTCACATGGCACCGGAAAAAGTTATATGGTTACGCCGCTAGCGAGGGCAGGTGTCGCCGTGGGCGCTGACGGCCTGATGATCGAAGTGCACTGCCGGCCGGAGGAAGCGCTCTCGGACGGAGCACAAGCGCTCACGCTGGACGAGTTCATACAAATGGCCAAAGAAGTCCGCGCTATCCACGACGTAATCAACTAGTTCATTCTTGTAGCTGCCGCCGTCGCCGGCGGCAAAAATGGGATCGTGTTGCAGCTACAACCGCGGCAGCTATAACTCCGTCCCTCGATGCGAAGGATTTCACATGCGATGAAAACTCACATTATCATTCCGGCGTCTTGATGAGAGATTCCTTGTTCTCCCATCGCGCCCGCCGCCCTACATCTTCAAAAAATTCGCGAGCAGCTTTGCGCCTTCGCTCGTTAAAATCGATTCCGGATGAAACTGCACGCCGTAAATTGCTAATTCGCGGTGCTGCAATCCCATGATCTGGCCATCATCCGCCTCAGCAACAACCGTAAGGCACTCAGGTAAGCTATCTCGTTTCACCACAAGTGAATGATAACGCGTTGCCTGAAATGGCTGCGCGACATCTTGAAAAAGACCGCTGCCGTTGTGCCTGATCTCCGACGTCTTTCCGTGCATCACTTTCGGAGCATGAACAATCTCGGCTCCAAAAACTTCCCCGATACATTGGTGACCGAGACATACGCCCAGAATGGGCTTCCTCCGGCCGAATTCGCGGATCACCTCGCAACTGGTACCGGCAGCTTCCGGCCGTCCCGGTCCGGGCGAAATGCAAATGCGCTCTACATTTAGCTTTCGAATGTCTGCCGGCGCGATTTCGTCATTTCGTTTCACCAGCACGGTTGTCCCGAGCTCGCCGAAAATCTGCGCGAGATTGTAGGTGAAAGAATCGTAGTTATCGATCAGCAGCAGCATTTTGCCTGTTCAATCGCAGCCAAAACAGCCATGGCTTTCCGTTCGGTTTCTTCGCGTTCCCGGACTGGATCGGAATCCGCCACGATTCCTGCTCCGGCTTGCACAAAAGCTTTGCCGTTTTTCAGCACAACCGAGCGCAACGCGATGCAACTATCGCAATTTCCATCGAACCCGAACCAACCAACCACACCGGCATAAAATCCGCGCCGCGATTTTTCCAATTCACTAATGATTTGCATCGCACGAATTTTCGGCGCTCCTGAGACGGTGCCGGCGGGAAAGGTTGCGCGGAAGGCATCAAACGCATTTAAGCCATCGCGTAATTGCGCCTGGATGTGCGAAACAATATGCATGACATGGCTGTAACGTTCGATTGCCATCTGTTCAGTGACGCGCACACTCCCAAATCGCGCGATGCGGCCAACATCATTTCGGGCCAAATCGATCAACATCACGTGCTCGGCGCGTTCTTTCGGATCGGCAAGTAAGTCCTGCGCGTTTGTTTCATCCATCTCGGCATCGGTTCCGCGCGGACGGGTCCCCGCAATCGGACGGATTTCCACGGCGCGTTCGTGGACGCGTACATGCAGTTCCGGCGAGCTGCCCAGCGCGCAAAATTCTCTGCCGAAATTCAGGTAGAACATGTAAGGCGACGGATTTCCAAAACGGAGACAGCGATAAAGGTCGAGCGGGTCGGCGGAAAACTCAGATTGGAAGCGCTGAGAAAGAACAACCTGAAAAATATCGCCATCAGAAATGTATCGTTTTGCCCGGATCACCATCTGTTCGAAGTCGTTGGTGTTGCTTATCAGACCAGTTACGGTCGGAGTGGAGTTGGCCGCGATCGGCTTCAACGATGAAGGCGTAGAGAGTTGCGCCAGAACGCGCTCGATCTCTTTTGCTGCTTCTTCGTACGCCGCGTCAGCTTTTTGCTTCCGCAGGTCAGTCAACACGATCAACCGTATGATGCGAAAGCGATGGTCGAACACGATTAAAGTGCCAGCGATCACGAAAACCATTTCTGGCAAGGCAAGGTCATCCTGCGGGTGAATCGTGGCTTTGGGTTCAAAGAAGCGAACTACGTCATATCCGACAAAGCCGACCGCACCGCTTTGGAAATGCGGAATATCATTTCGCGCAAGAAAACGGAATTCAGCTAGAACG
>QHNB01000029.1 GCA_003217965.1 Verrucomicrobiota bacterium
TGTAGCGTCCGCTGTCCCCAGCGGAAGGTAGGGGCGATTGACCCCAATCGCCCGGATTTAGCACAAGAATAGTCAGAGATTCCTGGACTGCGCTCGGAATGACAGGGGCGACGAACCGGTCTAGCGCGCGTTTGCTTTAGAAATCCCGCGCTGCGTCGTCAGATAAACCGCAAAACTGCCGAGCCAGTGCCCGCCCTCATAATGCTCGCCCGTCACCGCGGCGAGTCCGGCGCGACGATGCGTGTCGGCCGCCGCTTGAAGCGCGGGCCCGCGCGGATCATCCGCCGGTAGTGCGGAAATGATCCCTTCCAACATCCAAGAACGGCTCAAGTTTAATCCATCGAGATGCGCCAGCTTCGGATCACTCGGATCCGGCGAAACCGTCACCGGCAACCAAGTTGTAGCCGCCTCGCTCTGTCGAGGCGTCGTTGGAATCTGCGGCATAAACCATTTCAACCATTGAGCAAATTCAGCCGGCGGAAGGACGCGCCGCATCACGTCCGCTTCACCTAGCGATGGCGACAAAAAATCTTCCCCGGACGGTTCGTAAGCGAGGGGGCAATTTTTGTCCGCCAGAAAAAATTTCCGGGCCGAGTCGCTGACCAGTTTGGCGAACGCGTCGTTCCCGACCGTGCGCGCATAATCCAACATCAGGCCGAGGCCAAACGCAGTTTGATCGTGCTCACCGATCCGGACCGGGTGCGACAGTTTCGGCAACCACGTCGTCAATCGCTCCACGGCCGCTTCTTCCAAAGGGCGCAGATTGGCCGACATCTCCCGCGCCTGCGGATCATCCCACTCCCGCAGCTCCGCGCATAACTGCAGCAACCACGACAATCCATATGGCCGCTCGAAACTGGCCCGACCTGTTCCCCGAAGATACGCAGCTTCCCGTTTCAGGTTTTCCGCCGTCAGGCTCTTCTTCAACGCTTCGCGCGCAGCGTCGGCAAACGGTGCAGCTGGAAACGTGCGCACCAGCCGCACCAGCAGCCAGTGTCCATGAACCGATGAATGCCAGTCGTAACAACCGCAAAATGCCGGCGTCAATTTCCGCGGCGGCGCCACGTCAGCATCGCTGTTCAGCACGTGACTGATCTTGTTTGGATATTCCTTGCCAACGCAGGCTAACGACAACCGCGCGAACCGATCTGCCGCCGCCGCGTCAAATCCGACAGAGGACGAATTCACCTCGCCACGGTGAGTCTGTCCGAAGGCAGTCGTGGCCAATTGCGGAGCGGCGTTTTCAATCGCCAAGGTTATTAGCGGGAACAGCAGAAGCGCAAAGATCACAATTCTCATGATCGTGCTGAGTCTAATCCGTGCTCTTTGATTCTGCTCTCTTGTAGCTACGGCGCTCTGTCGCCGTGAAAACGATAGTGCTAAGGAACGCCTCGACTGAGCGAGGCGACTACAATTGTAGCCTCTGTAGCCGCGGTCGCTGACCGCGGTCTTTAGGCTCAGATACAGAACCGCCGCCAGCGGCAACGGCTACAGTTCGCCGATGACACGCCTCCCTCTACGGGCGCCCGTCCCGTCAGCACACGCTCATCAATTCGTCTATGATCTTCACTCAATTCTTTCTCCCAAATGCGCTCAGAATGTCGCTGCGCGCTTTTGTATCGCTCGCTCTCACGCAAATCGCGGCTATCTCTGTCACCGCTCAAAATTCTCCCGTGCAAAATTCGTCGACCGTTTCCACCGACAATCCGCTTCTGAGCGAAAGCGCGCTGCCGTATCACCTGCCGCCTTTCAATGAGATCAAGGACGAGCATTTCATGCCCGCGATCGAAGCCGGCATGCATGAGCAACTCAAGGAAGTCGATGCCATCGCGGTCAGTCGGGATAAACCGACTTTCGATAACACCGTCGTGGCGTTGGAACGAACCGGCCGGCTCCTCGATCGGGCGGAGCGGACTTTCTCCAATCTTAACGCTGCTGACACCAACCCAACCCGCCAGAAGATCGAAACGGAAATCGCTCCGAAGCTTGCCGCGCATCGCGACGAAATTCATCTCAACCCGAAACTTTTCGCGCGTATCCAGGAGCTCTATACCAATCGTGATAAACTCGGGCTCGATCCGGAATCGAGTTATCTGCTCGAACGTTATTACAAGGATTTCGTCCGTGCGGGCGCGAAGCTGTCCAATGCCGATAAGAGCAAGCTTAAGGCCCGATCATGAAATCGCCGCTGCAGTCGCAGCCGCCAAAGCTGAGAATAAAGAAGGGAAGTTCGTCATCCGGCTCCAGAATACGACTGGACAACCGTCGCTTACCTCGCTGCAACATCGACCGCTGCGCGAACGCATTATGCAGGCATCCCTTTCGCGCAATAGCAAAGGCGGACCGTTCGACACCCGCGACGTGGTCATTCGGACAGCCCAATTGCGAGCAGAACGTGCCAAGCTTCTCGGCTACGAGAACCACGCCGCTTATCAACTCGAAGACCAAACTGCCGGCAACGTTCCGACGGTAAACAAGCTTCTGGCCGATCTGGCGCCAGCGGCGGTCGCTAACGCGAAGCGCGAAGCCGCCGATATCCAGAAAGTGATCGATCAAGAAAAAGGCGGGTTCCAACTCGCTTCCTGGGATTGGGACCTGTACGCCGAGAAAGTGCGGAAAGCGCGTTACCAATTCGATGAATCCGACCTGAAACCTTACTACGAGCTGAATCACGTCCTGCTCGACGGCGTCTTCTTCGCCGCTGGGAAACTGTACGGTCTCACTTTCAAAGAGCGCCACGATCTTCCTGTCTACCAGCCCGATGTTCGCGTGTTTGAAGTCTACGACGCCGACGGTAAACCGCTCGCCTTGTTCCTGGGCGATTATTACGCCCGGCCTTCCAAGCGGGGCGGCGCCTGGATGAATGCTTATGTCCAGCAGAGCGGACTCTTTGGAACGAAACCGGTCGTGGCAAATCACCTCAACATTCCCAAACCGCCTGCCGGCGAACCGACCTTACTGACTCATGACGAAGTCCGGACCGCGTTCCATGAGTTTGGCCACGCCTTGCATGGAATGTTCTCGAACGTGAACTATCCGCGGTTTAGCGGCACGAGCGTGCCGCGCGATTTTGTTGAGTATCCGTCACAGGTTAACGAGATGTGGGCAACCTGGCCGGAAGTGCTGAAGAATTTTGCCAAGCACTACAAAACGGGCGAGCCAATGCCGCAAGCGCTCCTCGACAAAGTTGTTGCCAGCGAAAAATTCAATCAGGGGTACAAAACCACGGAGTATCTTTCCGCCACCATTCTCGATCAGGCCTGGCACCAGTTAAATCCGTCCGATATTCCGAAGGACGCGATGGCTTTTGAAGCAAATGCGTTGCACAAAGCCGGAGTTGATTTTGCGCCGGTGCCGCCGCGCTATCGGAGCCCTTATTTTTCGCACGCCTTCGCCGGCGAATATTCCGCCGGCTATTACTCATATCTGTGGAGCGAAGTGCTCGATGCCGATAGCGTGGAATGGATCAAGGAACACGGCGGATTGAAACGTGAAAATGGCGATCGGTTCCGGCAAACGTTGCTCTCCCGCGGCGGCTCGGCCGAGGCACTCACTTTGTTCAAGAATTTCGTCGGCCGCGAGCCCTACATCGAGCCGCTGCTAAAACGCCGCGGATTGGAGAAACCGCCTGGTCCGGACGATTCCCACGTCGGATCGCAATCATCGACGAACTAACTGTAGCCGCTGGCGCTGGCAGCGGTTCTGTACCGAGGCGGAAGACCGCGGTCAGCGACCGCGGCTACAACGAAACCCTGTAGAGGCAGCTGTGTCGGCTGCGAGCTTTGTAGTGTCTCAGCGGAAAAAATTATCAGGAAAGCAGGAACTCAGGAACGGATCGAGGGGACGGCCTCTATGCCCTCCACTTCTCGAGCGGCAGCCGTATCGGCTGCAAGTCTGTAGGGGAGGTCTCCGACCGTCGGCATCTTTCCTTAATTCGGCGCTCACAAAGCGCCGCTGCAGTTCAGATCGCGTCTCACAGAGACGCGGCTACAAGTTCCGTGCTCGCCGCTCCTGGCTTTTTAGTTGCGCTCTAAGCTCATGCGCCCGTCCAAGCGAGCTTTGAAGAACGACGTTAAAGCGGATGAACTATCCAGTCGCGCACGCAGGTAAACTTTCCGTCTTGCTCCTTGCGCTTTGTTTCGGCGCGATGGCGGCGACCAAGCCAGACCTGCACGAATATGTTAATGAACAGTTCGGATTCGTTTTGCGATATCCCGGCGACTTGGTGCCCGGACCGACGCGGAGCGATGGCAGCGGTGCGGAATTCCACACGCCTAATGGAGAATTCAAGATATTTGCTTTCGCCGTTCCTTCCGGCGGAAATCCGCGAAAAGTCATCGCGCGTAATTTCGCCGAGGAACTGAAGGTGTTCGGTGACGCCGTTTCGTACAAGCGTAAAGGCGACACCTGGTTCGTGGTTTCCGGTGTTAATAAGGCCGGCTTGGAGTTCTATTCCAAGGCTTACGCCAACTCGTCTGCGGTAACGTTAGTTCGCATTACTTACCCGCATTCGCAGAACGGCACCTATGATCCTTGGGTAACGCTGATTGAGAAAAACTTCACTTCCGCTCGCAAGGTTCCATCTTCGCACTAGCTGCGAGTGTGTAGCGTCCGCCTGCCTGCTCGCGAAACCCTTCGGAGTCTCAGCGGAAAAAATGAGATTGGGATTAATCAGGAAAGCAGGAAGACACGAAAGTGTAGAGGCAGCCGTGCCGGCTGCAGAATTGCGAAACGCGGGCGACACGCCCGCCATTACGGTGTCAGTCCGCACCGGACCGCCAGTCCGGCTCGGACTTTGCTCTGGAAAAAGCCGCAGATTGCTTAAGATTGATTACGAATACTTCGCATGAGCGAAACGCCCGTCCAACCAGGAAACGGTGATTCCGGTGGTGCTCCAACCGGAGCGACAACCGCTACTTCCGGCGATGTCCCTCAGGTTCCCGACGCCAGTTTACCATCGGCCGAGGGTGCGGCCCGCACTACTACTGCCGCATTGCAGCCGGCCAGTCCGCCTTCCGCCGGTGCGGCTCGCACTGCCCCTGCGGCCTCGCAGTCTACCTCCACTCCGGCATCGGAGAGGGCGGATTTGAGGCCGGAAAATATTCAGGACGCCGTGATCCGGCTTGCCGGGAATTCGCAGGATGGCATCCAAACCGCCGGCGCATTTCTCGCCCGCCTGGCCGGCCGGAGCGACCACGACGTCATGACTTACATGACGATCCCGGCTACGATCTCGGGCGGCCCGTCAATTTTCCAAGTCCGGATCGGGTCCGGCGAAGTGTTATCGGCCGGTGATGAAGCCGATTTCCTCGTCGCGTTTTACCAACACAGTTATCAGGACCACATCGATTTTCTGAAGGAAGGCGGCGTCCTCCTTTACGATTCCGACAATGTCGAGCCGAACTTCGACGATAAACGTTTCGTGTATGTCGGTGTGCCGATTACCGGCCTGACGATCGAAGCGCTCGGTGGCACCGCTAAAGACAAGGGCAAAAACATTTTTGTGCTCGGTCTGATCTCGAAAATTTTCAGCCTGGATGTCGATAAGCTGAAAAAGATCATTAGCGAAAAGTTCGCCGGCAAAGACCAAAGCATCGTGAACACCGCCATGATGGCGTTCCAGGCTGGGTATGCTTACCCGGTCGGCAAAGTGCTCACGCACCAATATCGATTCGAACATCTTCCGAAGACGACCGGGCGGGCCCAGATCACGATGGATGGCAACCAGGCGCTCGCCTATGGATTGATCGCCGGAGGCGTCCGCTACGGCGCGGGTTATCCGATCACGCCGTGGTCGTCGGTGATGGAAGCCTTACGACGTGAGCTGCCCAAGTACGGTGGAATTTTTGTGCAGGCTGAAGACGAGCTTGCTTCGGTCTCGCTCGCGCTTGGCTTTTCCTACTCCGGATATCTCGCGGTGACCGGCAGTGCCGGCCCGGGCATCTCGCTCAAGACGGAGGCGATCGGCTGGGCCTCGATGGCGGAGATCCCGCTCATCATTTGTAATATTCAGAGGGGCGGCCCGAGCACTGGTTTGCCGACCAACGTCGAGCAGAGCGATCTGCATCAGGCCATCTATGGCGGACACGGCGACAGTCCGCGCGTGGTGCTGGCGGCGGCGAGCGTGGAAGACTGTTTCTATATCGCGATTGAAGCGGCCCGGATCGCGCGCAAATACAGCACGCCGGTATTCATCTTGAGCGATACGTCGCTGGCCACGCGGATCGAGGCGTTCGATGAACCGGATCTTTCGAAATTAATGGTTGATCCGAAGCCAGACCTCTCGCCACGCCAGACGTTTAAGCCCTACCCGGTCGATGCCATTACCCAGCATATTCCGCCCGGCACCCGGATTCTCGATGGCAAATACCCGCTCTTGTCCGGGCTCGAGCACGATGAGATGGGTCACCCCACCGGCAGTCCGAAGTTGCATATGGTGATGACAGCGAAACGCCGCAATAAATTGCGCAAACTCGCTGAGGAAATTCCAGTACCGGAAATTTACGGGCGATACATTTGCGCCACCTCCATCCATTGCCCAACGGCGTGGAAAAAATCTTCGCCAAGTTCAAACGGATCGTCACCGTGGAGATGAACGACCAAGGCATTTACGGGTTTGGTCAGCTCGCCATCATTCTCCGGGCCCGCTATTGCGAACCGAAGATCGAGAGCTTCACCAAAACCGACGGACTCACATTTCGGGTCAAAGAAATTCTGGAAGGCGTTTTCAAAGGCCGATCATTTGCGGCCAGAAAAATTCCGCGCGAGGGCGCCGCCATCGTTCACGCTGATACCGCACCCGAGACCGTGAAATCGGTCAGAGAAGTCGTGCCTCAAGGAGTTGGCTAGTATGAATTGCGGATTGCGAATTTCGGATTGGGTAGCGCACGCGTCCCGCGTGTCCTCTTCGGCGTCTCGCCGAAGAATGTTTCTGATTTTCCTGGCTTCCTGATTAATCTTATGCCTGAAACAACAACCAGCGCCCCTCCGGCTCCGGAGAGAGAAAAACTAACCAAGAAAGCCATTACCGCCGATCACCCGACCTGGTGTCCCGGGTGCGGGGATTTTGCGGTTTTGGCATCCTTCTACAAGGTACTCGAGAAAAAACAGCTCGATCACGAGAAGATCGTCACCCTGGCCGGGATCGGTTGTTCATCGCGATTTCCGTATTTTGTCAACGGCCACGGCGCCCACTTCATTCACGGCCGGGCCGTGCCGCTCGCGTCCGGGATCAGTCTGGCCCGGCCTGACTTGCATGTGTTTTTGTTCGGCGGCGACGGGGACGGGTTCTCCATCGGCGGCAACCATCTCAATCACGGCGCGCGCAAGAACATCAACATGACCTATTTCATCATGGACAACTTCGTCTATGGCCTGACCAAAAAACAGACGTCACCCACGTCGCCGATCGGGTTCAAGAGCAAGACCGATCCGACCGGCGCGATCGATCAGCCGGTCAACCCCATGAAACAATTGATCAGCGCCGGGGCGACCTTCATCGCCCGGACCCATGCCACTCAGGTCAAACACATGATGGAAATGATCGAGCGCGCATTCGATCATCAGGGCTTCTCCGTGATCGAATGCTTGAGCGAATGCGTCGAATTTTATCCCGACGTGTTCGATCCGGCCGATCCGCGCAAGGGCGGCAGCTTTGATGTGATCCAGGAAAAGAAATGGGACAACACGCCCGAGGACGAGCTCCGGCACGACGTCACCGACGAGCTCGCCGCCTATAAACTTGCCCAACTACCTTTCCCCGGCGTCTTCGGCGTCTTTTACCAAAATGACAGACCCACGAAAAATGCTCTCGAAAAGAAGTGGATTGAAAGCACGCGTGAGAAGACCGGTAACGCGTCCGACTTAGAGATTCTTCAGAAAACATTCGATCGCATGAAATGACGAGGCGATGAGTCTGACCGAAATTCTCGCGGAAATTCCCAAACTGTCATTTGCAGAACGACAAGAGTTGGTTCGTCGTGCAATAGAAATCGAAGATCACGATCTCACGGCGGAAGAGAAAGCGATTCTGGATGAGCGGCTCGAAGAGTTTCGTCGCAATCCGAATTCAGGTATTCCCGCAGAACAACTAAAAGGCGAAATTTCGCGGCTTGAAACCGCGATGATTTAGCAGGTCATCTTCCGCCTAGCGGCGGTGGAAGATGTTGTTGAAGCGGCCGCGTGGTACGAGGCGCACGCGCCGGGCTCGGCGAACAATTAATGGACGAGATATTGAGGGCAACGCGCCGCGCCCAGGACGATCCGAAACTATTTCGCATCATCTATCGCGACGGAGAAGTTCGACGCGTGCTCACAAATCGTTTTCCCTGCCGGATCTTCTTCTCGGTGGTCGGCGACACGCTCTATGTTCACGCGGTCCTTCACGGTGCGCATCATGACCGCCGCTGGACGGAGCGATTGTAAGCCTGAAATGCATCTGGCTCTCAACTATCAACTCTCAGCAATCAACCTTCCGCGAGAGGACGGACTCCCGTGATGCGCAGTTTCTCAATCTTGCGCAGCTCACCTACGCCGTTGAAACAGGTTGTCCTCCGTGCGGATGCTGCGGAAGTTGTGAAGATGTCGCCGCTTAAGGAGCAATTGCGGGCGCTGCTTCAACAAAAGTCAGTCTGCCACGGCGAATTCACCCTCGCTTCCGGCGCAAAGAGTGACTTCTACGTGGATGCGCGCGTCACTACCATGGATCCGCGCGGAGCCCAGCTAATCGGCCAGGTTGGCTGGCAACTGGTGAAAGAAACCTCTTCGAAGTTAGGCCGGCGCGTCAACGCCATCGGCGGGCTGACCCTGGGCGCCGACCCGGTCGCGCTCAGCATCGGCATTGCCGCGCAGCTGGAAGATCCCTCCACTCCTCTCCAGGTTTTCACCGTGCGGAAAGCGGCGAAGGAGCATGGTCGGCTGAAGCGGATTGAGGGCAATTTTTCGCCCGGCGACTCCGTCGTCGTCGTTGACGATGTCATCACAACCGGCGGATCGACCATTCAAGCCATCGAGGCAATCGAAGAGGCGAAAGGGTCCGTCGCGTTTGTGCTCGTACTGGTAGATAGAGAGGAAGGCGGCCGTGAAAACATCGAGAAGAGCGGCCACAAAGTCGTCCCGATCTTTGCTCGTTCTGATCTGGTAAAGGCTGATGTCGGCCGAAGGCCGAACCTCGGCCTTGCTTAACAGATTATCGGGCGAAGCTGTCTCGACCGTTGCGATTTAGCGAGGCGTCACTGCAAAGAATAACGTCAAGCAGGTACTTCCGCGTATTTACCCACTCTTCCGCACTCTCCCGACCACGGCAGACCAACTCGTTTTGTGCACGGCCGTGACAGAAGCTCTGAGCCATTCTACCCGAGTCTGGGATCTTAGACTGGCAAGGATATTTTGCGTTTCGAGAATGATGTAGAGGTGTTTGAGCGAAAAGACTAACCTCAAGCTCGGTGACGGACGGCGAAAAACCGAAGCTGCGGCTGGAGATCGCGCACGTTCTCTTTATTGACATTGTCGGCTACTCCAAGCTGCTCATCGATGAGCAAACAGAGGGGCTGAAAGCATTAAACACCGTTGTGCTGAACACTGAGGCGGTGCTTGAAGCCGAAGCAGCAAATCAGCTCATCCGCCTGCCAACCGGTGATGGAATGGCGCTTGTTTTCACCAGCTCAGTAGAAGCACCGGTCGAATGCGCTTTGCAGATTGCCCAACGCCTGTGGCAGACAACTCCTTTGCCAGTGCGCATGGGTATTCATACGGGACCCGTGCATCAACTAGAAGACGTGAATCAGCGAACGAATATCGCTGGAGCTGGAATCAATGTTGCCCAGCGGGTGATGGACTGTGGTGATGCCGGGCATATTCTTCTTTCACAGCGAGCCGCGGACGATCTGGGACATTATGGCCGCTGGCATTCTTATTTGCACGAGATCGGTGAGTGCGAGGTCAAGCACGGGTTCCGTTTATCTCTTGTTAATCTTTACACGGAAAAGCTCGGGAACCCGACCGTTCCGCAAAAACTTAAGAAGAGAAAAATCGCGGGTATTTCAATGAGTCGCCCGTCGGTCCGGGTGGCCGTGGTTGGTGCGGTTTTGCTCGCGCTTATTGCCACGGCTACCTGGTTTGTTTTCCATCGCAGAGAGCAAACGTCAGCTACTGCCGCTGCGGTGGTTCCGGAGAAAAGCGTCGCTATTTTACCATTTAGACCGCTT
>QHNB01000030.1 GCA_003217965.1 Verrucomicrobiota bacterium
CACGACCCGGTATATGCGCGTGCCTCCACTCGCCGTCGGCCTCGGGATTTATCTGCCAACGGCAAGCACGCTGATGATCGTCGTCGGAGCGATCGTAGGTTGGGTTTTCGAGCGCAGCGCGGATCGAACGCCAAAGCCGGAAGCGACCAAGCAGCTTGGCGTGTTACTCGCGTCTGGCTTAATCGTCGGCGAAAGCATTATCGGCGTGGTGATCTCTGCCATCGTCGTGTTCTCTGGTGTAGGCGCACCGCTGGCGCTTGTGGGTCCAGGTTTTGAAACGGCTGGCAGGATGATGGGTGGTCTGGCTTTCGCAGTAATCACTGCGGTGCTTTATCGCTGGATTTTGCAAATGGCGCGGCGGAATGAGGTGCGCTGAAGTGTAACTGTGACCACTTTGTAACTCTGAGTTGCGGAAGTTTTAGAATCTTCGTTCAGATTTCACCTAACCGGGGTTCACGTCGCCGCGGTTAGTTCGGTTCGGTTGCGGTTGATTTATCCGTCGGTACTTGGCTTCCTATTCTGAACCGAGATTGTGATGCCCAGCGTTGACCTGCGAAACCCGCCGAACGAGATGCCGGATATCGTCGGCTTCCGTCCGGAAAATGCGCTCCTCGCTAATTTTCGCCCGCTGATACCCGCCTCAGCACGATTGCGGGAATTTACAGCAATTCCCATCATTCTAGGCACGCTACTCGGAATCGTGTTTGGCGCGTCCTCGCTTTACCTTGTACTCAAGGTCGGTTTGACGGTGAGCGCGTCGATTCCGGTGGCGGTGCTCGCAATTACCTTCTTCCGCGTGGCATCAAAACTTGGGTTCGGCGATTCGACGGTTCTCGAAAACAACTTTGTCCAAACGGCCGGCTCGGCCGGCGAATCGATCGCCTTCGGTCTCGGGGTGACAATGCCGGCGATCATGATCCTCGGGTTCGATCTTGAAATCACGCGCGTGATGCTCGTCGCCATTCTTGGCGGACTGCTCGGCATTCTCATGATGATCCCCCTTCGGCGCGCCCTGATCGTTCATCAACATGGTTATCTGAAATATCCGGAAGGAACGGCCTGCGCTGAGGTACTGAAGGCTGCGGCATCGAAAGAATCGCTTAAAGCCGCGCATACCGAAGGCGGGGCACTTGCCAATGGAGATGAAACGGTGAGGGGCGGCAAAGTCATCATCGGCGGATGCATCATCGGCTTCGTCTACTACGGGCTGCTCGAGATTTTTAAATTGATTAAAGAAGTGCCGGAAAAGATTTTCGCCAAGCCGTTCGAGGGCGGTTCGATCTCCATTGAGAACAATCCGGCATTGCTCGGCGTCGGCTACATCATCGGACCGCGGATCGCAGGGCTAATGATGGGCGGCGGTGTGTTGTCGTACCTCGTGCTGATTCCTGCGATTAAATATTTCGGCTCGGCTCTGGGCACACCATTGCCGCCAGAAACCGGTCACACGATCGCTGAGATGACGGTCAGCCAGGTACAACACGCGTACGTTCTTTACATTGGCGCCGGCTGCGTCGCTGCAGCCGGAATTATCAGCCTCATCCGCTCGCTGCCCCTGATCTGGCATGGACTGAAAGGCGGCTTGGCAGACCTTCGTGGGGTGGGCGACGCGGCGACTCCTGCCCGTACGGATCAGGATATTTCGATGAAATGGGTCGTTGGCGGGATCATTCTGCTTCTCATCCTCATCATGGTCGCGCCGCAACTAAACCTGCGCTTTAATTTACTGGGCGCGTTTCTCATCGTCGCGTTTGGCTTTCTCTTTACCACAGTATCTTCCCGTCTGACCGGAGAAGTGGGCTCATCGTCTACGCCGAACTCGGGCATGACGGTGGCAACATTGTTACTCACGTGTCTCATCTTCTTGTTGGTCGGTTGGACAGCGCCGCCGTATTTCGTTACTGCGCTTTCTATCGGTGGCATTGTCTGCGTCGCCTCCTCGAATGGCGGGACAACGTCACAGGACTTGAAGACGGGTTTCCTTGTTGGTTCGACGCCTAAGTATCAGCAGATCGCCATCTTAATGGGTACACTTGCGTCCGCGCTCGTTCTCGGACCGGTTCTGATGAAACTGAATGACTCGGGAACCGTTTATGTGCCAGTAGCGGGGAACAAAGATTTCACATTCGCGTCCACCTTGCACGCCGACCCCGCAGATTACGAGAAAGACGCAAGCGGCAAGCCAAAACGCGAACGCTTGTCCGGTGTGCAGGCCGGCAGCGATACCAGTGAGTATTTTGTTTACCATAAAACGAATACTGAAAATGGCCCCGCTGGCCGGTATCTCGTCAATGATGACGGAACACCGGTTTATCTCGCCGATCCCGGAATTAATGGCGTCTACGATAAGCGGCCGGACGGCTCGAGCGTGCAGAAGTTTACCGCTCCGAAAGCAACGCTCATGTCATACATCATCAAAGGCATCTTAAGCGGACAGTTACCATGGGGTCTCGTGCTCCTAGGCGTCTTTATTGCGATCGTACTCGAGCTCTGTGGCATCTCAGCGCTCGCATTTGCGGTCGGTGTATATCTTCCAATATCGACCTCAGCTCCGGTTTTCGTCGGAGGAATGATTCGCCTGCTCGTGGTCAAATACACCCGCCGCAAACACGCCGGGGCACAACTCACCACGGAACAGCTCGTAGCGGAAGGTGACAAGAGTAACGGCGTGCTCCTGTCATCCGGCTATATCGCCGGTGGGACCCTCGCTGGGGTCGTCTTCGCTTTCATGAACATTCCCCTGAAGGACAAGCTCGATGCGTTTGAAAAATGGGCCACGGCACATAACCCATTTTTTGAGGGGCCCTGGGCGGATGTGCTGTCAATCATTCCGTTCGCCTTCCTTTGTCTGCTGCTTTATCTCGTCGGGCGCGACCTTCTCCTTGGAGCGCCGCGCTCAAAGACCAGTCGGCTGATTGATTGACTTGACGATTAGCGGAGAAACCAGCGACGCTATTTGTTCGGGTCAGCGCCATTTCCCATATGTCACTCGTCTTCGAAACAATTCATACTGAGGGACTCGCTGCGCTCTCCTATTTAGTTGGTGATGACGACGAAGGCGTGGCGGCAGTCTTCGATCCGCGAGCCGATGTTGACATTTACGTTGAGATGGCGCGCGCAAAGAACGTCGCTATTACGCACATTTTCGAGACCCACATTCACGCTGATCTGGTCAGCGGCGCGCGGGAACTGTCCAGCCGGGTTGAGTCGGCCAAAATTTATCTCAGTCAGGAGGGTGGTGCGAAATATGGATTCGACAATGAGAAGGTGAAGAACGGCGATCAATTCAACCTCGGCTCCGTTCTCATCACCGCCCGGCATACACCCGGCCACACCCCCGAACACCTCTCTTATTTACTGGCGGAAACCGCTCATCCGAGCATGCCATGGGGCGTATTCACCGGTGATTCGCTCTTTGTTAACTCGGCTGGCCGGCCTGATCTCCTCGGAGAAAAAGAAACAGGCAATCTCGCTGCGCAACAGTTTCAAACATTGCGCGATTATCTCGCGTTGCCGGACAGCGTGATCATTTACCCGGCGCATGGAGCGGGCTCACCCTGCGGTGCGGAAATCGGCGATCGCCTCAGCAGTACCATTGGTTACGAGCGGCCGTTCAATCCATTCCTGCAATTCGCTGACGCCCAAGCATTCACCAATTTCGCCATCTCCACGGCGCCGCCGATTCCGAAATATTACCCGCTCATGAAAAAAGTGAATGCGGAGGGGCCGGAGATTTTAGGCGGGTTGCCGCGAGTCCCGGGACTTCCACCGAAAGCGTTCAAGAAAGCCATCGACCGATTTGGGCCGGTTCCTTGCTCGATCCAGATGAGTCAATCCTTTTGGTCCTCGAAAACGACAATGACATCGATGAAATCGTGCGTCTCTTCGTCCGCACCGGCTTCACCAAATTCGCCGGCTATCTCGTCGGCGGCATGAAAGCCTGGGACAACGCCGGTTATCCTTTCGCCCAGATTAACCAGATGAGTGTCTTTCAACTCAAGGACGTACGCGAACAATTGCAGATCGTCGATGTTCGATCGAACCGCGAATGGAAAGGCGGACATGTCCCTGGGGCGCGCCACATTTTCCTGGCCGACTTGAGCAAGCGCATCAAAGAATTGGATCCCGAGCGGCCAACCGCCGTTTACTGCGCCAGCGGCTACCGAGCGAGCATCGCAGCAAGTATTTTGAGACAGGCGGGATTTGACAAAGTGTACAACGTCCCCGGAAGCTGGCACGCCTGGCGCGAAGCTGGGCTACCGGTCAATCAAGACCAAAAAGCGGCAGCATGATTTCGCCGAGGCGATGATCATTCGCGAAAAAGATCCGCTTAATCTCGAGATGCCGTTTGGGATCCTCGACGGCCTAACCACACCAAACGAATGCTTTTATGTCCGGTGTCATTTTCCAATTCCGCAAATCGATATTCACAATTGGAAACTAAGAATCGAAGGCGCGATCGAACGTCCGATGGAATTCACCTTCGACGGGCTGCAGCAATTTCAAAAACGGAACCTGATGGCGACGATCGAATGCGCGGGAAATAGCCGAGTCTTTCTAGCACCCAAAGTGAAGGGAGTTCAATGGGAGCTTGGCGCCGTTGGTAATGCGGAATGGACCGGTTTCCTTCTCGCGGACATCCTTGGGCAAGTCGGTGTCAGATCGAGCGCGCGCGAAGTAGTTTTAGAAGGCACCGACAGTGGGGATATTTCCGAAGCACCACGTCCGACTGGCAAAGTCCATTTCGCTCGGAGCCTGCCGATAAACAAGGCGATGGATGACGTCATTCTGGCTTGCGAAATGAATGGGGAGCCCTTGCCGGCATCGCACGGATTTCCGCTGCGTGCTGTCGTACCGGGATGGTACGGAATGGCCTCGGTCAAATGGCTTCGACGGATCATCGTCACGGAGAACCGATTTCAAGGCTATTACCAAACTGTCGACTACGCCTATTGGCAGCCGGGCCAGGCCGGGCCGGAACTTATCCCGCTGTCGCGGATGCAGGTGAAAGCGGTGATCGCACGGCCTGGGATCAACGAAGTTGTTCCGTCTAACGATAATTACGTAATTCGCGGGGCAGCCTGGACCAGCGGAAGGGAAATTGCAAAAGTGGAGGTTACGACCAATGGTGGCGCGTGCTGGAACGAGGCCAAATTAATTGGCGATGCCGGCAGGGATGTTTGGCGCCTCTGGGAATTCGATTGGAAAACACCTCATGCGCCCGGCCGATACACTTTAATGGCCCGCGCCACCGACTCTCTCGGCCACACCCAGCCTGACCACCGTGATGCCAATCGCGGCACTTACATGGTCAACCACTGTCTGCCGATCGAAATCGAAGTTCGATGACCGAGCCATGCCAAATGGTCATCGCATTTAATTATTACACGCCTTTTTCGATCGGAACGCCGACGCGGTTTCCCCATTCTGTCCAAGAACCATCATAATTCCTGACGTTATTAAGCCCAAGCAAATAAGTCAGCACGAACCAGGTGTGGCTCGAACGCTCGCCGATGCGGCAATAGACAATGCTATCCGCCTTCGGATTTACGCCGCAGCCTTCCATGTAAATTTTCTTTAGCTCAGCCGCCGGCTTGAATGTGCCGTCATCGTTCACGGCCGTTTTCCATGGTACGCTTTTGGCGCCGGGAATATGACCGCCTCGGAGCACTCCTTCCTGGGGATACTCCGGCATATGAGTAATCTCCCCTTTGTATTCGCCAGGGGATCGGACATCAATCAATGGTTTGGTCGCTTTGCTCTGTGCCAGAGCGTGCTCAGCAAAGGCGCGTATCTCAGAATCGTATCGTTGCTTGGGTACTGGATAATTAGACTGCGGGTACTTTGGCACCTCACGGGTCATCTCCCGGCCTTCAGCCTTCCATTTGTCGCGGCCCCCGTTGAGAACCTTCACATTCTTATGTCCGAAGAGGCGGAAAGCCCAGAGAGCATAACAGGCCCACCAATTGGATTTGTCGCCGTAGAATATGCAGGTCGTTTCGGGCGTAATCCCATTGCGACTACAGACTTCGGCAAATTTCGGGGGCGTGATGTAATCGCGAATGACGGGATCCTGCAGGTCGGCCCGCCAATCGATGTGGACCGCTCCCGAGATGTGTCCGGTATCGTAGAGTAAAATGTCCTCGTTTGACTCTATGATGCGGATGTCCGGGTCCTTTAAGTGTTCCGCCAGCCACTTTGTCTCCACCAGTGCCTCCGGGTGGGCGTATCCATTGGCTTGATTGTTCATAGCACAAAGGTTTGGCCGGTCAGGCCAATGTTGCAAGCAGATTGCCGCAGCGTCTTGCCCCAGCTGCGCCAATCAGGCCCGACCAGAAAACCGCGAAAACCGAGGCCCTAGGCGCGTCAGCTGTGACGCCAAATAATGGCGAGACATCGAATCGCGTGTTACTCGACGGCTTCCACGAGATCGTAGGCCCGAGAATGAATCGGTAAGATGGATTGCCTCGGATTCCTTTGTCGGTAAACGCCGTGAGCTGCATCTCAACTCCGGCCTTAAGTCGCTCGTTTGGCAAAAGCGGGACGACGGCGGTCTGCGCAAAACCGTATTCGCGACCACGATCGCCTGTGACTTCCTGCTCGAAGAAGGCATTGAAAGCCCACTCCACCTTCTCATAAAAATCCTGGGCGAGAAGAAGTCTGACTTCGTAGGCATCAGGCAAGGGGTTTCTTTCATTCAAGAACTCCTCGGCCTCTCCCTTGGGCATCGGCTCAGGCGGGCCCTCATCGTGAAGAATGTGCCCGATGCCAAATTTCCATTCGGCAAAAATCGTTGGATTCAGCAGAATTTTATTCCAGTCAGCGAAGGCGTAGCGCGCTTCTATACTAAAGCTACGTTCCTGGGTGGTGCCACGAAACGCTTCGACCGAGTTCTCGACAGCAAGGCCGAATCGATGAGGAAGACCGAGCTCGACTTCCTGGGTAAACTGATGGTCTGGCCGGTTGAAGCGCAGCGCATCTCCCTCATAAATCGCGCTGGTGTAAACGGTCCAGGGCGGCAGCACGTAAGCGGTGGTTGTCGGCGAGAGTCGACTCCGGGAAAAGGATGGTGGAGCGCCATAAGCGCTGCCTGCCTCTTCCGCGGTCACGACGATGTTCTCCGCGGCAGCCGTTTGACCATGCAGCCGATGATTAATTGCCAAATAAGTTAGAAACGCGAATGCCAGTAGCGATGGAAAGACGCGCGGCATCGTTCTTGAAAAGCGGGTGCGTTGCATGGCGCCGTTCGTATCAGGCCGAATTATTCTACGCAATCTCTGTTATTTAGAGTGACCGGCGAACCGCGTGACGCACCTGCTCCGTCATCCGCCCATCTTGAGGGTTGGGATTACCTCGGCGAGCCCATTCGACAGCGTTGTCCCCCGCAGTTCGTCGCAAGCGAAGTGCCCGATCGCTCAGCCACAAAATTGAAACCGAGCGCACGTTGAGTTGGTCAAAGCTACGGTTACCTTGTCGTCGCCATGCTCGATACCATCGTCGGCTGCCTAAAATGGGCCGTTGTCGGCTTTGTCGTGGCGTTCGTCCTTTTCATGCTCTATGAGGCCACACATATCCATGACGATATTCCGGTGCCCGAGTTCAAGAGGCGACAAACTAGGCGGGCCGCACTGGTGCTAGCCACCTTCGCCGGCGTGCTTTCCGGCTTAGTCTGGTTGTTGGTACAGACCTGGGATTAACGGCCACGCTACCCGCGATTGCTACGCTCGTTTTGCTTTAATATAAGCGTCGACCTGTTCTTCGAGAATTTCGAGGGGAAGCGCACCGTTCTTGAGCAATGTGTCGTGGAATTCCCGTTGGTCGAACTTCTCTTCCAATTGTTCTTGGGCGTGTTTCCGAAGCTCTTGGATCTTTAGCATCCCGATTTTATAGGCACAGGCTTGGCCGGGGTTGACGATGTAACGTTCGATTTCGGCAGTGACATCTTTTTCGCCCATCCCGGTTTTCTCGAGCATGTAGGCAATCGCCTGCTCGCGCGTCCACCGTTTCGCGTGGATCCCGGTGTCGACAACCAGCCGTACTGCGCGAAACAATTCGTCCCGTAAACGGCCCAGATCGCCGAATGGATCGCTCTCATACCACCCGACTTGTTTGGCGAGCCATTCACAATAAAGAGCCCAGCCCTCAGCATAGGCGGTAAACGGGATGACCTTGCGAAATTGCGGAAGACCGGTCAGTTCCTGAGCGGTGGAAATTTGCCAATGATGCCCAGGCACGGCTTCATGATAGGCCAGCGTAGGCATGCTCCATTTCGGAACTTCATTCATGTCGCGCAAATTGGCGAAGAAGATACCGGGCCGGGAGCCATCCTGGGCGCCGGGATTGTAATACGCGCCCGGCGCGGTTGTTTCTTTAAACTCAGGCACGCGACGGACCTCGCATTTGGCTCTTGGAACGCGGAGGAATAACTGCTTGGAGCGTTCGGTCGCCTGCGTAATCAAACGCGTGTAGTCGGCGATCGCCTCTGCGCGCCCTTTGTCGTTATTCGGATATAAGAAGCGCGGATCTTTCCCAAGCGCGACCAGTGATTCGCTAATCGATTTGCCGGCGAATCCGTTCGCATCTAGAAGCCTTCGCATTTCGCTTTCGATGCGCGCGACTTCTTGCAATCCCAGGTTATGAACCTCATTCGGCTTCAGTGTCGTTGTGGTGTTTTCGCGTAATGTGTAGGCGTAGAACGCGTCGCCATCCGGCAGCTTCCAAACGCCGTCGTCTGTCGTCGTTTTTGGAAGAAGCGTCTGAAAGTAAGCGATCAGTTTTCGATAAGCTGGATAAACCCGATCGTTCACTCCTGTTTCCACACGCGTCTGGTAATCAGCGCGCTGTTCGTCATTCAATTGTTTGATTTTTGCGGACCGTTCCTTGAACGATTTCGCCAGGATGTTCGCAGCCGCAGGTTGGGCAACGAAATCGCTCATCTCTTTGAGCACTTTTTCAACGACAAAACGAGGTGGCAGGATTTGTTTTTCCTCCCGCACCTTCAAACTCTCCAGCAGCTGATCGAACTTGGTTGGGAGCGCGTTTAACCGCAGCAAATAGTAGTCGCAATCCTTGCGCCGGAGAAGCCGGTGGGTGTTCGCCATAAACGACGGAAACTCGTTCTGGACGCCAAAGAGCTGGTTTACTGGATAATTGTGCCACTGAAACTTTTCGCCCTCGACCTGCCGTTGGAGGAACCAATCAAGAACGTGAGTGGAAAGGCGCTGCGACGGCGTCTGTTTCTCAAGCGGATATTGATGTAACTGAGCGAGGTCTTTCTTGAACCTCTCGATAACTTCCTGTTGATGCGCAGGCGAGACATCGCTGAGCTTTCCGTTGTGACCGGTGATGCCGAATTGCTCGACCAAGCCAAGCGATGAGAGTAGCTCGGGCTCCTGAAAAACAGCTTCGGCGAAAACCTTCTCGTAAAAG
The DNA here is from genome assembly GCA_003217965.1 of Verrucomicrobiota bacterium. Lineage (GTDB taxonomy): Bacteria > Verrucomicrobiota > Verrucomicrobiia > Chthoniobacterales > UBA10450 > AV69. The sequence continues at coordinate 9,430 of QHNB01000030.1, forward strand.
AGATTGAGGTTCCACGGCCGAAACCAGATTAGATTCGCGAGGAAAATCGCTCCCGCGATGAGGACAGCCAACACAATTCCAAAAAGGAACTTGAGCACCCGCTTCAACATCGGCCGATGACAGCCTTTCCTGGAAGGCGGGTCAACTCCCTGATGGTTGTTCGGCTAAACAGGCAAACAAGGGTCAAGCCTCCGACATTACGAGCGTAAAGTCGCGCTGCGAAGATCTTGCCCCGCTGAAACGAGAAAGAAAAACCCGCCTTCCGAATGAACGTGCTCAAGCACGCGGCGAAAGGCGGGTAATCTGGTTTAAGCAGCTACCTGATTCTTAGTCCTCGTCAAGGATCACGCGGTCAACCATGAGGTCATCGCCCGTTCCCGTGTAGTGAACACGAACCGGTACGCCGACCTTGATACGAGTCCTCACGGTGTCTTCGTCGAGAACCTTACCGCTGCGCGTTACGTAGGTCACCGTCTTGCCGAATCGATAACGGCGCGGACCGCTCGATTCTTTCAAGACGAGGGCACTTCCCGGAGTGAATTCCGTGATGGTGCCATTGCCTTCCGTCGTCGTGGTCGTGGTCGTGGTCTCCGAGACCTGCGCCCACGCAAACGGAGCGGCTGCTGCCAACGCAATGCTTAGTAGTACTTTTTTCATGTTTTCCCTTCTTGTTCTTTCCACACGAGCAAACACACCACGCCTCTGCCGAAGCCGAGACTGGCGGGCCGCTCCTATAACTTATTCGGGCGCATTAGCGACTGCGGCTGTGTTTCGGTTAAACCGAAAGTGTCACAGCATGTAGCATTTCGGTGAATAAAACCTCTTTCGCCACCGTCGCCAACGCGAAGTGCACTTTCCATTTTCCATCACTCTCCGGAGACAGCATATTTCATGGGATGGAATCAACCTTGCCCGAGGGCGCCGAAGGACTGCTTCAGACTTACACTGAACACGGCGGCATCAATTACCTCGACGTCGTCGCGACTCTGCCATCCCGCTCCGCCATCGACGGCGCATGTGAGGAATTAATGAGCGTGATGTTCCCTGGCTTCCGCGGAGAAGCGCTCATCGACTCCAGCGATTTGCCTGAAATCACGCGGCGCCGCCTGAAAAATTTGCAAGCCCGGCTCAAGCCAGAGATTTGCAAAAGTCTTGGTAAATTTCCACCAACTCAGGCGGTTGAAGAGCGGGCCGACGAACTACTGGCGGATTTTCTTTCTCAATTACCAGCTTTGCGCAAAATGCTTTGGACCGACATCGACGCGGCGTATGAGGGAGACCCGGCCGCAAAAAGTTACGAAGAGATCATTCTTGCCTACCCCGCGCTTGAAGCAATCAGCATCCAGCGGATGGCGCACGAGCTCTATTTGAAAGAACTGCCTCTTATTCCGCGCATCATGACCGAATGGGCACATTCTCGCACCGGGATCGACATTCATCCCGGCGCCAAGATCGGCTCGCACTTTTTTATCGATCACGGAACGGGTGTAGTCATAGGGGAAACATGTGAAATCGGGGTTCGGGTGAAGTCACCCGACGGTGCAAGATGATGTTACGATCTATCCCAATTCAACCGTGCTCGGCGGCGAAACTGTGATTGGGGCACGCACCACGATCGGCGGAAACGTCTTCCTCGTGCAGAGCGTACCGGCTGATTCCCTCGTATTCTATGAGGAAAAACAATTACAGATTGTGCAGAAACGACCGCGCGTCCTCGGCCAAACGAATGGCCGTTTCAACGGATGATTTATCTCGATTACAACGCGACGACGCCAGTTTGCCAGGCAGCGGCTGAGGCAATGCGGCCGTTCCTGGGAGAACACTTCGGCAACCCTTCCAGTATTCACGCGGCCGGACGGAACGCCCGCGCTGCCGTCGATGACAGCCGGGATCGACTGGCTCATCTGCTTGGCGTGAAGCCGCACGAATTGATTTTCACCAGTGGCGGAACGGAAGCGAATAATCTGGCGATCCTTGGATTGAGCCGGAATCGAGCTGCACGTGGCCGTCATCTAATTTCGTGTCGAACGGAGCATCACGCCGTGCTCAATACGATTGAGCATCTGCAAAAACGTGAGGGCTTTGAGGTTACTTGGCTCGACACTTCGCCCAATGGATTGATCGATCTGCAACAACTGGACGAGGCAATTCGCGACGACACCGCAGTTGTTTCGATCATGGAGGCTAACAACGAAACCGGCGTCATTCAGCCGTTAGCGCAAATCTCGGATATTTGCCGCCGCCGTGGCGCGCTCCTGCACAGCGATATGGTGCAATCGTTCGGGAAAATCCACACTGATTTAGCGGTGGTCGATGCCGCCAGTTTCGCCGCTCATAAATTTTACGGCCCTAAAGGGACCGGTCTTTTGTTTCTGCGAAGTGGTATTCCGATTGATCCAATCCATTTTGGAGGGGCACACGAGAATCAACGACGCCCCGGGACGGAAAATGTTGCGGCAATTGCGGGAATGGGCGCGGCCGCCGAATTCGTCGAGCAGGATCGCGCTGACGAACAGGAACGGGAGCGGAAATTGCGCGATCGTTTTTGGGATGAGATGTCGCGCCAGATACCGTTAGCCGGGGCAAATGGCGACTCGTCGCCACGCCTCGCCAATACCTTAAATGTAAGCTTTGCCGATCTGGATTCGGAAACCATGCTTATGGCCTTGGATCTGGAAGGGGTCTGCGCCTCGAGCGGTTCAGCTTGCATGGTCGGTAGCGTCGTTGCCTCGCACGTGCTGCTGGCGATGGGACTGCCTCTCGAGCTCGCGAAGTCCGCTATCCGATTTTCCCTCGGCAAATTCACCACCGCGCAGGAGATTGATCGCGCGGCTAGAGTTGTCTTGCAGATCATTCAGCGTACGCATGCCAGGCATATCGCGCAGACAGAACGCGTCGCTATTTAGGCAGCTCGAGTTCTGCTTCGAGTCGCACACGCAGTTAACACTCGCTTCGGAAGGCGAAATGCGCGACCGCGCTATCGATCTGCTGCGGGAGCTAAAAGTGGACAAACTAGCCAAACGGCTGCGGGTGGAATGGAACCCCCGGATGCGTACAACCGTCGGCCGGGCCGATTACACCCGCTCACTTATTTCCCTCAATCCTGCGCTTCAAAGCTTCGGCTTAGACGAGATTGACCGCACGCTCCGTCACGAGCTGGCGCATCTGCTGGCCCAGTTCCGAGCTGGCCGGCATCGAATCTTTCCACACGGCCCGGAATGGCGCAGGGCCTGCCGGAATCTTGGGCTCGAAGGCGAGCGCGCCTGTCACAAATTGCCCCTGGCGACTCGCAGCATCGCACGTCGTTTCCTTTATCGTTGCCGTAATTGCCAACGCGAGTTTCCCCGGGTCCGGCGCATTCGCCGTGCAACGGCCTGCCTAGTTTGCTGCCGAAGATTCGCCCATGGAAAGTACGACGACCGGTTCCGATTGCAGCTTGCCAACCGTTCTTTCGACCGTAGATTTTCCTGCGTTTTGGGCGGATCCCCCAGTGAAATACTGTAACCTTCTTCTGGCCATTGGTTTGGCCGCTACCGCCTCAATTTCATCCGGTTACGTACGTGAGTTCGATACGACGAATCCCAATGCGCCCATTCCACTGGCGTGGGTGAAAGATCGCACCGTCCAGATACAGCTTTCGCTTGGCAACAACCCAGTAATGCTGCGGGATGGCTTCACTTCGTTCAACGATTCCGCTGCGGACGCGCTCAATACCTGGAATCCGTATTTGGCCCACCTCCACTATTCTTGGATCAAAAACTCACCGGTGACCCCGGCTCAGGGTGACGATGAGATGTCTGCCTTTTTCGACACCAAGGTTTTCGGCAAGGATTTTGGGGCGAACGCTCTCGCCGTGACAATCCTAAGCTATCGCAACGGCAACATGGAAGAGACCGACACCGTTTTTAATACTTCGATCAGCTGGGATTCCTATCGCGGCGACCTCACTCCGCCTGACTTCGACTTTCACCGGGTTGCGATCCATGAATTCGGCCACGTGCTCGGGCTCGATCATCCGGACGAAGCCACGCCCAAGCAGAGCGTTGTGGCGATTATGAATTCGCGAACAAGTGATCTCGACACCGTAGCACAGGACGACATTGATGGCGTCACTGCGATTTACGGCACCGGGCCCCCCTACAACTCAATTCCGAACGGCCCGGTCTTAATGAATCTTTCAACCCGTGGGACCACGAACACCGGGGACAATGTCCTCATCGGAGGCTTTGTGATCCAAGGATCACAGCCGGCGCAGTTCATTATCCGGGCGATCGCTTTTTCGCTCTCGACCTCGGGTATTGCCGACGCACTATCCGATCCAGTTATCGAACTTCACGATGCTAACCAAAACCTGGTCGCATCCAATGATGATTGGTTCCTCAGCAATGATGCGCCGACCATCGCCAGTTTTCACCTCGATCCGCCGAACAGCATCGAATCGGCGCTAATTGTCACGTTGAATCCCGGCAGTTACACGGCAATCGTAAAATCGTTTTCGAACAACACGCAACCAGCAGCTACTGGCATAGCGCTTTTCGAGCTCTACGATTTGCGCACATCGACCGGTCGAGCCAGCAATGTTTCCACCCGAGGGCAGGTCGGTACCGGCGATGACATTATGATTGGCGGCTTTATTATTGGGGGGAGCACGGCGAAGCCGGTCGTGATTCGCGCGATCGGCCCATCCTTAAGCCAGTCCAATGTGCCTAATCCTCTTTCCGATCCTTACCTCGAACTACGGGACCGCAACGGAAATCTGATCGAGGCAAATGATGATTGGCAGCAAAGCCCGGAAGCGGCCACGATTAGTGCCGACCACCTCGCGCCGTCAAGTCTGAAGGAATCGGCGATGGCTCCGACCCTGCCACCAGGTAGCTATACCGCCCTGGTCAGGGGGGTTGGTGGCACCACCGGTGCAGCACTAGTCGAAATTTACGACGAATCGCCGTAGCTCGCGGCTTTAGTCGTGGCGATCGGCGTTCTGCCCGGCTTTTTGGCCACGAAGCTTCGCTTGGATAAATAACTCCAAGTCGCCATCCATCACAGCTTGGACGTTGCTGGTCTCGGCCCCGGTTCGATGATCCTTCACCAATTGATATGGCTGGAAAATATACGAACGA
>QHNB01000031.1 GCA_003217965.1 Verrucomicrobiota bacterium
TATGGTCGATGATATGCGCCTTGCCTTGCAGCAAGCGCGTGATGACGACCGGATCAAGGCCGTCGTATTAGAAGTCGATTCTCCCGGCGGCGAAGTTACCGCTTCGGACATTATCTATAACGCCGTCAGCAAAACGCGGGCGAAAAAGCCGGTCGTCGTCTATATGGATTCACTTGCCGCTTCCGGCGGCTACTACGTCTCCTGCGGTGGAAAATATTTGATGGCCAATGAGACCACCATCACCGGCAGTATCGGCGTTATCATTCAGACGCTGAATTACGAGCAGCTCTTTAACAAGATTGGGCTCTCCTCGGTAGTGTTCAAAAGCGGGAAGTTTAAAGATTTGTTAAACGGCGGGCGGCCCTTGATGCCGGAAGAACGCGAATTTGTGCAGAGCTTTGTCATGAAAACTTATGACAAATTCCTCGGCATCGTAGCGAAAGAACGGAACTTGCCGGCTGACGGATTGCGAAATTCGATTGCCGACGGTCGCATTCTTTCTGGTAAGGATGCGCTCGAGAACAAGCTGATCGATAGCGTTGGCCAGATCGAAGACGCCTACGCCAAGGCGAAGCAACTTGGAGCCGCACCCGACGCAGCGGTGGTCAAGTATGCGGCGCCTTTCAGTCTTAGCCGTTTTTTCCGTGCGCTTGGGGAGTCTCGCTCTCGATTGCAGCTCGAATTGCCTAAACAGCTCGTGCCGCAACTTGAAAGCGGCCGTGCTTATTTTCTGCCGAGCTACTACGCTCCCTAACGCCGATCCGCATGGGCGGCGATACTTTGCTTTCTGCACTCGGCTCCGTTGTCAACGCCCTGTTCCTGGTTGCGAGTATCTACATTTATATTTCGCTGTTGCGGCAAATCGGGGCACGCCGAACTGAGCCAAGCTTAGCAACAGATCGACGTTTTGGGCTGCCAGAAGCTGCCGTTGCCATTGCCCTCGCGACGCTGTTTGCCTTGAATAGTATCGGTGCTGGCTCCGCTCAAATCGTCCATCTGCGAACGCGTGACCTTATCGCCAATGGCATTTTCGCGGCTGGTCTCGTCGCATTCATTACGGTTTTTCTGAAGCTGCGGCGCTTTGATGTCACCGAACTTGCCGGTCTTGCTCGGGTTAATTTCCGTCGCGCAATTGCGACCGGACTTGTGCTGATGATTTTCGCATATCCGCTGATTATTTTTGCGGATTGGGTGACGGCACGTGTTCTTGGAAGCGGATCGAGCCGGCAGGGGATCGTTGAGCTATTCAGCAGTTCGCAACTGCTCGAGCAAAGAATCATTATCATTGTCTTGGCAGTCGCAGTCGCGCCGATTGCTGAAGAATTCGTTTTTCGGTTCTTTCTTTATGGCGTTTTGCGGCGCTACGTCGGTCGAATCGTTGCCCTGGTGCTTTCATCGCTCCTTTTCGCGGCGGTCCATGCCCATTTACCATCATTTGTACCTCTGTTTGTACTCGGTAGTTGCTTCACGTTGGCCTACGAGTGGAGCGGGTCATTGCTTGTCTCGATGACGATGCATGCCATTTTCAACGGGCTGACCCTTACCGCCCTTGCATTTCCAGACATGGTTCAGTGATGAGATTGCGTGAGCTCGGCGAAGACAAGCTTCTCCAGAAAATCCTGCCCCAACTTCACCGCAATAATCGCGTCATCACCGGTGCGGGCGATGATTGTGCCGTCGTTCGATTTCGCGGCGCAAAAGATCTGCTTCTGCTGAAAACGGATTGTGTCGTCGAGAATATCCATTTTGCGCCGAATACGGACGCGCGCGCCGTCGGTTGGAAGGCAATGATGCGGACATTCAGCGACTTCGCTGCAATGTCCGGCGTCCCGGAATTTGCTCTCGTCACACTAGCAATCGAAAGTAAGAGAGAGCTCTCCTGGATAGAGAAACTGTATCGTGGATTAAACCGCGCCGCGGCGCGGTTTCGCGTTGCCATTGTTGGCGGAGAGACGAGCGATACGCGCGGGTCGACTGTCGTAGCGATCAGTGCCGTCGGTTATGTCGAACGTGATCGTTGTATTTGGCGCAGTGGTGGAAATGCAAACGACGACCTTTTTGTCACCGGCCGACTAGGCGGCTCGGTCCGAACGCGTCATCTGAAGTTTGTTCCGCGGATCGACGAAGCGCGATGGCTTACGTCACATTTTCATATCCACGCCATGATTGATCTGAGTGACGGCCTCGGAACCGATCTGCCGAGACTGGCGCAAGCAAGCAAGCTTGGTTTTATCATTGAACAAAACGCGCTGCCACTTGCGTCTGGCTGCTCGGTTGAGCAAGCTATTTCGGAGGGCGAAGATTATGAGTTGTTGTTCGCCCTTTCGCCACGGAACCGAGAATCGTTGGAAAGGAGCTGGACTGGTGCCTTTCCGAAGATTCCGCTGACGCGTATTGGCCAGCTCACTGCCAAGCGTGAAATCGAAAAACCAAAATTTCCCGCCGGCTATGTTCACTTCCGCCAGCGTCGCTGAGACCGAAGCGGCGGGCGCGCGCGTTGCCCAGGAAGTCAGGGCCGGAGAAGTGCTTGCTTTAACGGGCGACCTGGGTACCGGCAAAACGCAATTCGTAAAGGGATTTGCGCGCGGGCTCGGTTCCCCGGCACCGGTAACGAGCCCGACATTCACGCTCCTGCATGAGTACCTCGGCGGACGATTGTCCATTTATCATTTCGATTTCTATCGATTGGAAAATCTCACGGCGTTGAAAACAATTGGCTTTGACGAGTACATTTTCGGCGACGGCGTCAGCATTATTGAATGGGCTGATCGCTTTCCCAGCGCGATTCCTGCCGGTGCCCGTTGGATTCGATTCCACATGATATCGCCGCATGAGCGGACGATCGAGCTGCAATGAAAGCTCTGGCCTTCGATCTTTCCACCCGTGAGGGCAGCATCGCGGTGGCCGACGAGGATCGCTTAATTGTTTCCCGTCAATGGTCCAACGATCAGCGAAACTCCGCGCCATTTTTTCAGGCACTCGATCAGATCATTCGCGAATATTCTTCGCCCGACATGATCATCGTTGGAAGGGGCCCTGGGTCATACACCGGGACGCGCATTGCGATTTCTGCAGCCATCGGATTGCAAGCAACCACTGATGCAACGCTTTCTGGCCTTCCTTCAATCAGCGGGATCTCGACCGAGCCGGATTACGCCGTCCTCGGCGATGCCAAGCGCTCATCATTTTTCTTCGTTCGGGTCCGCGATGGAATGCTTGTCAATGAAATCGAGTTGATGTCCGAAGCCGATATCGTTGGGCGCATCTCTCAAATGACGATTCCGATTTACACGTCGGATGATCTGCCTCAATTCAAACAGGCAAAGCTGCGATTTCCCTCGGCCGCATTGCTCTGCCAGCGAGCTCGGGAATTTCCGCAGAATCTGGTTCGTGCGCCGTTTTCGCCGATTTACCTTCGCGAGCCGCACATTACCGTAGGGCGAGCGAAGAGATGACGGAGCATCATTATCGTTGTTGGGCCGAGATCGATTGCGCTGCCTTGCAGCACAATGCCGCCCTGGTCAAACAACGACTGGGCCAAAATGTCGAGACGCTCGCGGTGGTGAAGGCCGATGCTTATGGACATGGAATGATTGCGGTCGCGAAAGCGCTGTCGGACGAGGTTCAACTTTTTGGCGTCGCTAATCTGACTGAAGCGATCACTCTACGCAACGCCGTCGAGCAACCGATTATGCTTCTTGGTCCGGCATTGCCTCAAGAACGAGGGTTGATTGCAGAGCACGGATTTATTCCTTCCGTCTCGACCTGGGAGGAAGCGGACCAATTCAATGGCCTGGCGTCGAATAAGAAAATTCTGATCAATTTTAAGATCGATACTGGAATGGGGCGGATGGGCGTTCCGGCACATGAAGCAATTGCTCTCTTCAAAAAAGTGCGCGCGCTGCCGCGCGTCGAAATTCACAGCATTTCAACGCATTTGCCAGTCTCAGACGAGGACGAAGCTTTTACCCGTGACCAGCTACGGCGCTTCAGCGCTCTCATCAAAAAATTGCGAGCCGAAGCTCCCGGCAATTATAAGGTCCACGCCCTGCAAACGGCGGGAATCCTGGAGTTCGCCGACGAGCCTTTCGAAATCGTTCGACCTGGCATGTTGCTTTATGGCATTTCGCCACTGCCGCAATTTCAAAATATTCTGCGTCCGGCGATGACCTGGAAGACACGCATTGCCCTGATTCGGGAAATGCCAACCGGACATGGGATCAGTTACGGTCGAACCTTCATCACCCCAAGATCGATGCGGGTCGCAACCTTGGCAGCGGGGTACGCAGATGGCTATCCGCGCCATCTTTCCAATCGCGGTACATCAGTTTTGTTTGGCGGACAGCGCTGCCCGCTGCTCGGTCGGGTCACAATGGACTTGATCATGATTGATGTGACCTCGCTTCCGCAGGCGGTTGTGGGCGACGAGGTAGTGTTGATGGGCCGGCAAGGCGACCAAGAAATTTCGTGCGCCGAGTTGGCCGAGCGCGCCGATACGATTACCTGGGAGATTACGACGCGAATTGGTCGCCGAGTCCAACGTGTTTACGTGTAATAGCCGATGTTCCAAATCATTTTT
>QHNB01000032.1 GCA_003217965.1 Verrucomicrobiota bacterium
AACAGAAGCAAAATGAATACGGAAGAAGTCGCAAACAAATTGGTGGAGTTATGCCGCGAAAACGCGTGGATGAAGGCGATCGACACGCTTTATGACAAGGATATTGTCAGCGTCGAGGCGAGGGGAATGGACGGAGAGTCGCCGGAGAAGCGCGGTATCGACCAGGTCCGTGGCAAAACCGAGTGGTGGCTGCAGAACATGGAGATGCATAGCGTAAAAGTGAGCGGACCATTCGTCGCACACGATCATTTCGTCGTGCAGTACGACATCGACGTGACCAACAAAGCCTCCAAGGAGCGGATGCAGCTGTCCGAGGTCGGGATCTACACCGTCAAAGGGGGGAAGGTTGCGCGCGAGGAATTTCTTCCATTGGCCAAATAGCAGCGGAAGATAGCGTTCCGAGATCGGATTTTTGCGGCCACCGCGTCACCGATTACGGAGAAGGCACTCTGCGCCCTGTGCTGTAGTCGCCTCGCTCAGCGGAGGCGCACAGCGATAGAGCGCGATGACCGCAGCCTATACTTGTGCGAAACCGCCATCGACAAACAATTCTGCTCCCGTGATGTAGCTGCTGTCGCCAGATGCGAGGAACAATGGCTTTATCGGCTGAGTGGGTGCGCCGGCAGACTTCGTTCAATACCTGCGATCAAGTCTGGAATATTGATCGGCTTGGCCAAAAATGGACGTCCTTGGATCCGGAGGCCAGATCGTGCCTCAGCTTTCGTGATCAAAGCAGTGAGAAAGACAATCGGCATTCTGTGTAGCGCGAGGTCGGATTCAATCCGCGCAGCGACTTCGCCGCCATCCGTTTCCGGCATTGAAATATCAAGGAGAATCAGGTCGGGTTTAACCTGCTGTGCCGTTTGGTGAGCCATCGCGGGATCATTTTCTTCCCAAACGGAGTAGCGCTTGGTCCTTTCCAATGCGCGTTTGGTGGAGAAAGTGAAATCGGGATTGTCGTCGATGATTAAAATGCGCGGTTTCTCGTCGGCTTCTTCAACGGGAGCTGGGAGAAAATCCGCTTCAATAACTCTATTCATACTATTTAATCTCGTTGGATTCGTAACTTAGTAAGCGACGATTTGGCTTGTGCTCCGAGCCGCAGAACGAGCTGGAAGTGAGCGCCCCCCATGGACGCCCACCTCCATTGCTCTCCGCTCTGTCCTACCGACCATTGAAGTTCGAGTTGCCGATTGTTTTCACTGAAAGAAGAAGACAAGGGTGAGGAATCCGAGCAGAATTCCGAGCAGCGGGCTGAGAACAGCAAACCAGAATGAGATGTTCACGCCTGAGTCAGCCATGGGAGTGCCGTTTGTTCTGGTCATCGTCGTTTTCTCGTTAGTTGCTCGCCACCCGTGGCAGCCCAAGAGCGCGCAATGTGTCCAGGTTGAGACGGCCAGTCACACCCAGGCCGTGGTCACTTTGATAACGCATGACGGCACGACGGGTTTCCGGCCCAAAGATGCCGTCGATTTCCCCGCTGTAATAGCCTTGTTCGGCTAGTTGCTGTTGGGCGGTGGCAATGGTCGAGTCGGTCGATTGAACAGACGAATCGTAGGCGCCCTGACTGTAGTAATCGATGTCGCCTTGGGAGACGTCGCCGTTGTATCCGTATGGGTAGTAATCATACCCGTATCCGTCATAGGGATAGCCATAGGGGTAGCCGTAGGGATACCAGTAATCGTACGGATCGAATCCGAAATCGTAGATGAACCATACTCCATTAACGAAGCGACAGCGATGGCCATGCCACCAATGATCGCGGCTCCGGTCCCAATCGCGATGCCAACCAGCCGAGCGTCGCGCAAAGATATGGTCACGGGCAAAATTCGAGCTGCGGTTTCCGAAGCGATTTCCGAAATTGTTGCCGCTTCGAGTAAAACGGTTTTCTCGGAAGTCGAGCCCTCTCGGATCATTGAAGCGACGACTGGCCGTTCCAGTTGCAAACTGACGATTGCGCGCAACAGCAAAAGCGCGATTAGAACCGCCAAACCGCTGCTGACCAAATGCCATCGGCGGTCGGTATGATGAGAAGCGCGGCCCGGGCCCCATGAAGCGTCCGCCGCCGAAACTGCCGCGCGGTGCGAAATAAGATGCTCGAGCTGCGCCGCCTCCGGCGAAGCCGCCCCCGCCTCCGTGATGCCCGCCGGCTTTTGCCTGGGCAATCAGGGCCGCACTCGCAAGTAGCGCGACCCAATAGAATTTAGCTTTCATGATTTTAATTTCCTTCTCGTTGTTGTTTTTGAATTCATTTTCTCGTTGGACTAACGAAGCCCGCCCGCGATCAGCAACGTTTCGCCGGTGATCCACGCCGAATCGTCTGAAGCGAAAAAGACCGCGGCCGGCGCGATGTCTTGGGTCTCACCGACGCGGCCCAGTGGTGTCTGCGATTCAAACATCTTGCGCATGTCGCCTTCGGTATAGCCGCCGGCTATTGCTCCTTCGGTTATCACCATTCCCGGATTAATCGAGTTCACGCGGATTTTCTTTGGGCCAAGCTCCTTCGCGAGCGTCCGCGTGATAGCGTCCACTGCGCCTTTGGTGGCGTTGTAAACCACGGCAGTCGGGGGAGTCAAAGAGCTGGCGAGCGAACCAATGTTGATGATGGTCCCCCCGTCGGCGTTGAAATGCTTGAGTGCTTCTTGGGTGGCGAGAAGCATGCCAAGAACGTTTACATCGAAAAGTCTGTGAAACTGGTCCTCGGAGACTTCTTCGAGTGGCACAAATTCGTAAACGCCGGCGTTATTAACCAGGATATCGATTGTTCCCAAAGCTTTCTCGGTTTCAGCGAACAGCCGCTCGACTTCTGCCTTCTTCGAGACGTTGCCCTGGATGGCGATTGCTTTTCCGCTGCGTTTGGCGATTGCATCTACAATTTTGTCCGCATCAGCTTTTGCAGACGCGTAGTTAACCACTACAGCCGCGCCTTCGGCCGCAAACTCCTTCGCAATGCCGGCGCCGATTCCCTTCGATGCACCGGTTACGACCGCGACTTTTCCATTCAGTTTTCCAATTTTCATTTTTGTTTCTTTCATTTTTGGTCTTAGGAGGGAGGAAGATACCCCAATCGTTCAGCTGAAATCAGATTTGGGCGGATTGTCCTCCACCGCTACCATGCAAGCGTAGGATTTTTTGGTACCTCCGGTGAGTTGATACCCGCTACCTCTTTTGAGGTAGAGGGACCGCTCGTAGTTACTTTTTCCTCCGTCCAGCGGCGAAAGGCCCTTGGATAGTAACGCCTGCGGATCGAGATCAACCATGATCTGCCGTGGCTTGCCCCCGTAGGGAAGCGGCAATGTTGCCCCACGCACTGGTGCGATGGCCTGACGCACGCGGTAAATTCCGTAGTCGTAGAGTTGCGCTTCGCTGAGATTCTTGCTGCCCAGCGCCAGCTGCAATATGTGGACACTCGACGCGTTGTAACGGATGATGAAGGGTGGCTGCGTGCCTGGAGGTATTCGCCGCAAAATAGTTTGCGATACAGCCGTGACCTGCGCGATGGCCGAATCGATCCGAACATTAGGTTGAAAGAAAATCCGGATCACCGCCACCCCAGCGAGGGTTTGCGACTCGATGTTCTTTACGTTATCGACCGCTGACGAAATCGTGTATTCGCTGAAGCTCGTGATCTGCTTCGCCATTTGATCGGCGGAGAGGCCACTGTATTGCCAGACGACCGTAACGACAGGGATGTCGATCTCGGGAAAGATATCGGTCGGCGTGTTTTTGATCGACGCAACACCGAGAAGCAGAATGAGCAGCGCCATCACGACAAACGTGTAGGGCCGCCGGAGAGCTAGCTTAACGATCCACATCAGGTGAACAGGGGTTGAGGGTTTTGAGGTTCGCCGGAGCAGACGGGGATGACGTCATTTCGGGCGAAAGCTGACTGCGAGGCAAGGGAGGCGATGCGTGCCTCGGCCAAATCAGGCAAAAACAGATGTGGAAATGGTGTGAGCCAGGCCAACGCTTCAGCCGCAGCGATGGCGTCGTGAACTAATTCTGTTTGGCCGGGTAAAACGCGCTCGTATTGATGTTGCAGGCGTGTTTTGAGCTCGGCGATTGCAGTGGCCAACTTATGGCATGAGGTGGGGGTAGTATCAGCGGGGCAGTTCCAGGGGAGAGTTTTGAACATCGCACTCATTAGTTTCTGGTCCTTTCTTATTTGACTGGTCATCTATAAAATACGCAAAAAAAAGAGAAAGTTAGGGGGAAACGGCTTGGGCTTGCTTTACACCCAAAACATCCAACGCCACTTGTTTAAAGTCGCGGAGCGACCCGAGGTCATTTTGAATTCGGGCTTGGGCTAGTGTGCCGTGATAACAGGCGAACAACGCTCGTGCCTTCGCTGCCGGATCTGGCGCTTCAATCAATCCTTGCGCATGCGCATCGCGGATCGCGGACTCGAAATACTTTATCTTCCGATCCCAGATGCGGTCCACCGTAGCGCGGACGCTCTGGTCGTGTGTGCTCACTTCGCTTCCGATGCTCAAGAGAGGGCATCCGAGGATGGAACCGCAC
>QHNB01000033.1 GCA_003217965.1 Verrucomicrobiota bacterium
CGAGGCGTCCTTAGCATTGTCGTGCACACCGCCTTCATGCGACAAAGCGCTGTCGCTTGAATCATGTTTAGAATTCTAATTGTCGGCGCGGGAATTAATGGCGTGACTGCCGCCATCGAATTAAAGAAGCGCGGCCATAACGTTTCTTTAATCGACCTCGGTCCGCTCCCCCATCCGCTGGCCGCTTCCACCGATATCAGCAAAGCGGTCCGCGCTGCCTATGGCGCGGACGAAGATTATACGAGTCTGGCTGAACGGTCGATTCAGCTCTGGCGCAAATGGAATCAAGAGTTTGGGATCGAACTTTACCATGAGGTTCACTTTTTATTTTTGCGTCAGCGAGCGATGCAACCGGGCGACTTCGAATACGAAAGTTTCGAATTGCTCAAAAAAACGGGTCACAAGGTCGAACGCGTTGATTCGAGGGTGCTGCGTGAGCAAGTCAGTTGGGGTCGATTTATGTGAAGGCAGTCGATTTTCTGCGCTCGACGAACACAAGGGCCGCGTGAGAGGTATCGTTCTAGACGAGGGGCGATCGCTCGCAGCTGATGTTGTGATCATGGCAGTCGGCGCGTGGATGCCGTACCTCTTGCCCTTCACGAAAAACTTTTTCCGCGCGACCGGACATGCGGTGTTTCATCTGAAACCGCGTCAACGAGAGTTATTTGAGCCGGAACAGTTTCCAGTTTTTGGCGCCGACCTTTCCTCGACGGGTTTTTACGGCTTTCCGCTCAGTCGCGAAGGTGTCGTCAAGATCGCGCGGCACGGACCGGGCCGCGAAATGCCACCTGATTCGTCGAAGCGTTTTGTGACGCCGGACGAAGAAAGAGCGATGCGCGAATTTCTCGCAGAAACATTTCCGGCATTGGCTGATGCGCCCGTTGTCTACTCACGGATTTGCTTCTATTGCGATACTCACGATGGCGATTTTTGGATTGCCTGCGACCCGGAACGAGCTGGCCTGGTTGTCGCCTCAGGTGACAGCGGTCACGGATTCAAATTCGCGCCGGTGCTCGGCGAATTGATCGCGGATGTCGTTGAAGGCAAAAAGCATCCTTTGCTGGAAAAATTTCGCTGGCGACCCGAGGTGCAGCCAGGCGGCAAAAAGGAGGCCGCGCGATTTTTGCCTGCGAAATCATAAAGCAGCGATTCCTCACGCGAGCCCGTTGAGCACGCGGGGGATTGTCCGCTGAGGACAGCGGACGCTACAAAAACGGCACGCGAGGCTATCTCCGCTGGGTAGTGGACGGCTACATTACCGGAGCGCTGTAGTGTGCGCTGTCCCCAGCGCATCCGCTGCAATGATTTCGCCGCCGTCCTTTGTTGATGCCTGTCTCCGCTGAGGACAGTCCCGAACGCTTCGGGGCTACAATATTGCAATCAATGCTTCGTCGGTTCTCCTTACCAAGGTAGGGGCGATTGACCTCAATCGCCCGGTTCGTGAACCGCCTACGAGCGTTTTCAATCTGCTGTTACGCCCGTTTTATCCACCGTCGACAACGGACGCTATAGCCGCACCTCCGCCTTTCGTTTCTGCCGCCAGTGACGGCGGCAGCTACAATGCGCGCTGTCTCCAGCGTACCCTCGTGAACTTACTTTGGCTGCGTGGCCTCCTGCTTCTTCGGCTGTCGCCGCATCAAAGTGATTTGCTTGATTCGCGCGGAATCGCTGGGACTCCAGGTTGCGACATCGGGGTCATCTTTGAAGGCGTTGTGGACAATGCGCCGCTCATAGGAATTCATCGGCTCGAGCTGAAGCGATCGGCCAGTAATGCGGACACGCTCAGCCAGTTCGCGGACACGCTGAACGATACGGTCTTCGCGCATGGAACGATAATGTTCGCAATCGACGATAACCTTTTCTGCGTCCTTGTTTTTTGCTTGGAGCAAGCGATTGAGCAAAAATTGAATGGCCTCCAGTGTTTCGCCGTCTCGGCCGATCAAGCGCCGGCTCTCTTCCGTGTAGATCTGGAGAGTGAGATTACCGCCTTCATTTTGCGTCTCGGCGATTTCCACCACGAAACCGAGGTAACCAAGAATGGTGTCGAGCAATTCCTTCGGTGTCATCTTCGTTTCTTCACCCGCGCTGGTGGCGTCACTCGCGTCGGGGCGGCCACCGGCTGCCGCTTGTTAACGTAGAGCTGAAGCACCGTCAGCAGGTTCTGAGTTGTATAATACAAAGCGAGGGCGGCTGCAAAATTGTAACAGAAGACAATGAAGATGATGGGAGTGAACATCATCATGCGCTGCTGGGTTGGATCGCCGCTTTTTGGTGTGAGATGCGTCATCCAAAAGCTGGTCGCCGCCATGATCAGCGGCAGAACATTAATCGGCCAGCCGAGGATTGGGAGATGCGCAACCGTGTCTGGCTGCGAAAGATCGTGAATCCAAAAGAAACTCGCGCCACGTAGTTCCACCGCCTGGCGGAGCATGGTAAAGAGGCCGAAAAAAATCGGTATTTGAATCAGCATGGGCAAGCAACCGCCGACCGGGTTGACGCCATGTTCCTTGTAAAGTTTCATCACCTCCTGGTTCATTCGCGTCGGATCATCCTTGTATTTCGTGCGAAGCTCCTGAATTTTAGGCGAAAGCGCTGACATTCGTCGCATCGAAGCGTTCGCTTTATTTTGCAGGGGCCAGAGCGCGAGCTTTATGATCGTAGTGAGCGCGAGGATGGCAGCAGCGTAATTGCCAAGCACGCTGTGAAGAGCGTTGAGGGCGTTGAGCAGGGCTTGACTGATCAGTTTGAAAAACCCGAACTCCATCACCTCCGCTTCATTGTGCTCCATACTCGCGAGGCGATGGTAAAGTTTCGGCCCGGCGTAAATCTGGAAATGCGCGCTGTAGGTTTGACCCGGCTTCAAGTCGAACCCGCGCATGTGCATGGCACCTTCGATGCCGAACAGTTTTTGCGTCGGATCGATGTCAAAACGCTGTCCCCAGACCGCGTCGGATTTTTCTGACAAGGGCACAATCAATGTCGTAAAAAATTGATTGCTTGCCGCCACCCATTCCGCGCCTTTGACGCTCTCAGTATAGTAGGGACGCGCGGCGCGTTGGCCTACGACTCCGAAAAAACCGCTGCTTGGCGCAAACCAACCGACGTCAATTCCTTTGGCAGCCCCATTCACACACCACACCAGACGGGTAAAGCTCGCATAATCGGTGCGATGAACGGCCCGAGCCGAGCCAACCGAAAGGAAATAGCCCGGGTCGCCCTGCCCCGTTGTCTCGCCGTTTACGAAATCGACGTCTAAGTGCGCCAGGTAATTGTCCTTCTCTTTCGCCGGCGCAAAAGAGAACCTCTTGCGAATAGTCATATTCGCCGGCGTTACATATTCAAACTGCACCGCATCGCCGGTCCTGCTCAATTTGTATTCGGGCAGATTCGGCGTCGCCGGATCCTGGAGGATCGCGCCAATCGGGAGCCGATCCGGTAAGTTCAGGGTGACGCGCTTATTCTCTTCCGCGGCGTATTTCAGCAAAACGACCTCGCTAATTCCGCCGCCGCGATTCGTCAGGTGGAGCTCGAGGTCGGAGTTTCGTAACGTCTCCGTCTTCTCCACAACTGCGACAAGCGCGGGACGCGGGGAAGCTTGTGGCAGGGTCGGCGCGCTTGAAGGAATAGGCGAAGCAGTGGCGGTCGTTTCGCTCAGTGCCGGCGTTGGCGTCAAGATCGCATCGGCTGGTGCCGGCCGCGGTAGACGCTGTTTCGCGACATAAATTTCCCAAGCGACTAATCCCAGCACGCAAAGGGCAACTACAATCCAGGCGGTGCGATCCATAACCTTAATCGCGCCTGATTAATCGCAGACGCCGTTACCGACCACTGAATCTGCGAGGGGCACGGGATCAAATCCACTGCCACCCCAAGGATGACAACGTAGCAGCCTTTTCGCTCCCAAAAAGCCTCCGCGCAGCAGACCATGCACCTCGACCGCTTGCAGAAAATACTCTGAGCATGTCGGCGCAAAGCGGCAGCCCGAGTGCGGCCCGCCAAGGAAAGAAAGTGCCGGCGAGACAACAACTTGGTAGGTGCGAATGAAAATGCGAACGAGAGCGCGCATCAGGGCGCTAGAATAGAAGCGCGATGGGCCAGGCGCAACCACTCATCTTCCAACGCGCTGAACGATGTCCGGACGGCGCGAGCAGATGCGACTGTGACGATCCAAATTCCAGGCGTGAGCTCGTGCTGATGTTTGCGGAAAATCTCGCGTAATCGCCTGCGGATCTGATTTCTCGATACTGCACTGCCAACACGCTTTGAAGTCACAAAGCCAGCGCGAGCGGCCGAAAACGGCGATGCATTTTTCAAAAAACCTAGCGTGAGAGTTTCACCGCGCACCGAGGAGCCTTCAACCCGGACGCGTTGAAACTCTGCATTTAAAATGAGCCGACGCGATTTGGGAAAGCGAAAATGTCTTTCCGCCATTCCCAATCGTAGCCTCTTTACCGTTAAACAAGAAGTCTTCCCGTCGCACTCGCAACGGCAAGACTTCGCGAAAACGATTCTTCGCTTGCGCCTACGGGGAAGGTGAAGAAGTCGGCGAGGAAGTGGTGTTGATCGTCGTATTGGATTCTGTCTTCGTCGATGTTGCCGGCGAAGGATTCACCACCGTGGTGTTACTCTCCGTCTTCTTCTCGGGGGGCGGATTGACTGTCTCCGTTTTTTGCTCACAAGCCGCGAGCAAGGACGCGGCGCCAGCCAAAATGCA
>QHNB01000062.1 GCA_003217965.1 Verrucomicrobiota bacterium
CATCGCCTCAAGCGCCTTGATCGTTATGCCCAATTCGCTGTCGCGTCCGCCAAGATGGCCTTGGATGATGCTGGCATCCAGTATACGCGAGAACATTCGCAACACCGGGTTGGCGTGAGTTTTGGCACGGCGCTCGGGGGCGTTTGTCAGGCCGAAGACCAACACATCCGCTTCTTGAAAAAGGGAGCGCGCGGTGTGAATCCGACACTGGCATTGCAAGTTTTCGGTGGTTCTGCGCATTCCAATATCGCGATCGAATTTGGATTTCGGGGGGTCGGCACGACCAATTCGAATAGCTGTGCCAGCGGAACTGTCGCCGTAGGCGAAGCGTTGCGGTACATCCGGGATAATTTTGCCGACGTCATTGTAGCCGGGGGTGCTGAAGCCGCCCTGGCCACGCTTTCATTCGGTGCATTCGATCTTATCAAAACGATGAGTCGCTGGAACGGCGACCCGGCACTGGCTTGTCGACCGTTCGATCGACTGCGCGATGGCTTTGTCATGGGCGAAGGCGCTACGTCACTGATTGTTGAAGAACTCGAACACGCTCGTTCGCGTGGCGCACGCATTTACGCGGAGGTGCTCGGTTACAGCTTGAACAACGATGCTTACCACATGACCTCGCCGTTGCCCGATGGCGAATCCTGCAGCCGCGCCATGTGCGACGCCTTGGCTGACGCAAGCCTGACACCTGAACGAATTGACTACATTAACGCGCACGCCAGCTCAACGCAGCTCAACGACAACACCGAAACGATGTCAATCAAACAAGTCTTTCGCGAACAGGCCAGAAAAATTCCGGTCAGCGGCACCAAAGGCTACTATGCCCATCCATTGGGCGCGACTGGCGCGATCGAAGCCGCTCTGTGTGCGCTTGCGCTGGATCGACAATGGGTTCCACCCACCATTAACTATCAACACCCTGATCCCGCATGTGATCTTGACATAGTGCCGAATCAAGGACGCGGCGCGAGTTTGAACTACGTGATGAGTAATTCGTTTGGTTTTGGTGGAATCAATGCCTGCGTGATTCTGGGACTGCCGCCGACGTAATTAAACTGCGCGCGCTAACGTCCCTGCGAGAGATGCGTTCCGCGAAAAACGTTGTCATCCCGAGCGGATGCGAAGGACTTCACACCTGTCCGTACTCGGTTCGCGAGATCCCTCGCCGTCTACGCGACTCGGGATGACAGCAACGAGCAATTCGTTTGGGTTTTTGCCGGGATCACCGTCTGCCTAATTCTGATTCCCCGCCGATATAGTCACGACTGCGCGGGCTAACCTCAGAACCGTCCCGCGAACCGGTGCTGTCATCTTCGAGCGTACGCCAATAATGCCAGTCCGGCTCGGACTGCCCGTCCGGCTCGGACCCAATCATTTAAGTAAATCCGGGCGGTTCTGGCGCGTACGTCGCAGCGCTTGCTCCTTTCGCCAGGCTGCTATCTGCGCGTGATTTCCCGATAACAATACCTCCGGAACTTTCCAGCCCCGGAATTCGGCCGGCCGCGTGTATTGCGGAGCCTCGAGCAGCCCGCTGCGGAAACTATCGTCGACGGCCGATCGGTCGTGGCCGAGCACACCGGGAATAAGGCGAACGACGGCATCAACGAACACGACCGCGGCAATTGCGCCGTTTGTCAGGACATAATCGCCAATCGAAACCTCGGTGTCGGCCAAGTGTTCGACCACGCGATGATCGATCCCTTCATAGTGGCCGCAGAGCACGATCAAATGCTTTTTCTTCGACATCTCATCAGCCAATGTTTGATCGAACCGTTTTCCCTGGGGTGTCATCAAAACCGTAATGCTGTCCGCTCGCCGTAATGATTCGATGGCTGCGAAAATCGGCTCGGGTTTCATCACCATTCCCTGCCCGCCACCAAACGGAGCATCGTCGACAACGTGATGTTTATCGGTTGTCCAATCGCGCAAGTTATGAATACGAAGCACGATCACGCCGCTTTCCTGCGCCCGTTTCATAATGCTTTCGCTCAACGGAGCCCGGCAGATTTCTGGGAATAAGGTAATGATGTCGATACGCACTGTCGGAAAGCTTAAGCTGGTAGGGGCGATTGACTCAATCGCCCCCGCTAAGGGTCTGCTGCCTTTCGAGCCCTTGCAATAATGGCCGCCTCGACAGAGCAAGGCGACTACAGTTCTGAGGATCTTTGTAGCCACGGCGCTCCGTCGCCGTGCCGGCTACAAGAGCTTATTCGACGATTTCAAGCGTGGCTCGTTGACCGTGGCGAGAAGCTGAACTGGAGAGTAATGCCCGAATAGCCTGGATTGTCTGCCCGTTCCGGCCTATGACGCGTCCAACATCGCTTTGCCGTAATTGGAGGCGAAATATGATGGTCTTGCCAGAGGGAATCTCGGTGATGACCGCTTCGTCAGGAAAATCGACGAGTTGCCGAATGACGAATTCGAGGAATTCGCGCATTGGAAAATCAACCGGTCGGAGCGGCCGCTTTCGCAGGCGCCTTCTTCGTTTTTTTGATCAAACTGCGCACCGTATCTGAAGGCTGCGCGCCGCGTGCCAGCCAATGGTCGATCCGGTCAAGTTTGAGCGTGCTATTATGACCGGGTTTCTGCGGATCGTAGGTTCCGACGAGCTCAAGAAATTTACCATCGCGCGGGCTGCGGCTGTCGGCCACCACCACTTTGTAATAAGGGCGGTTGAGCGCGCCTTCTCTGCGGAGTCGAATTGAAACTGCCATGTGGAAAAACTTAAAAGTTAAGGTTACAACGTTACAAGAGTTACAAAGTTAGCAACGCAATCCTTTTAACGATGTAGCCTTTGTAACTCTCTTAACGTTCTCTTCATTTTACCGGCGTTCTTCATCAGCTTGCGCATTTGATTGAAACGCTGCAGCAAATCATTCACTTCCGTGACGGTTCGTCCGCTGCCACGCGCAATTCGTTGGCGTCGCCGTGCATTCAAAATATCCGGTCGCGCCCGCTCTTCCAAGGTCATTGAAAGCACGATCGCTTCGATGCGACCGAGCTGTTTCTCATCCACCGAAAGGCCGGGGACGTTACTCATTCCCGGCAACATGCCAAGAATATTTTCGAGTGGTCCAAGCCGGCGCATCATTTTGAACTGCGCCAGGAAGTCGTTGAAATCAAACTTTGCTGTTCGGAGTTTGCGCTCGAGGCGGGCCGCTTCTTCTTCATCCACTGCCTCCGCGGCTTTTTCGACAAGGCCGACAATGTCGCCCATGCCGAGGATCCGGCTCGCAAGCCGATCCGGTATGAAGATTTCAAATTGATCAAGCTTTTCGCCCACTCCGGCAAATTTGATGGGACACTGCGTGACTTCGCGCATTGAGAGCGCCGCGCCGCCACGAGCATCGCCATCGAGTTTGGTCAGCACAATTCCGGTGATGCGCAGGGCGTCGTTAAAATGAGTCGCGACGCTGACTGCCTGCTGCCCGGTTGCGGCATCAGCCACCAGCAAGATCTCTTGTGGCTGGAGGAAATCGCGAAGCTGCTTTAATTCCTCCACCAGCGGCTGATCGATTTCCTGGCGTCCCGCGGTGTCGAAAATCTTCACGTCAGCTTGTTCCATCCACTGCAAACTCGCGGCTGCTGCACGCCTGACCTCTTTTTCACTCGGATCGGGAGTGAACACGGGGACATCGATTTGTTTTCCGAGTGTGGCGAGCTGTTCGATGGCGGCTGGTCGCTGCAAATCGACCGCGATCAAAGCAGGATTGCGCCCCTGCTTTTTCAACAACCGGGCCAGCTTGGCTGAAGAGGTTGTTTTGCCAGAGCCGTTTAAACCAACCATCAGGATTCGCCCTGGCTTGCTCAAGTTTAGCGGTGCCGCATCCGCGCCAAGCAGAATCGTCAACTCATCATGAAAGATTTTCACCATTTGTTGGCCAGGCGTAACGCTGCGGAGGACTTCTTCTCCTAACGCTTTCTCCTTCACCCGCGCGATGAAGTTCTTCGCCACCTGGAAGTCGACGTCGGCCTCGAGCAAGGCGAGCCGTACCTGGCGCAGCGCCTCGTTGATGTTCGATTCGCTGATCGTGCCGTGGCCGCGCAGGTCTTTAAAAATATCCTGCAGTCGATCGCCCAATTGTGAAAACATAACGCGGAAAAGCAGTCGCCTATTTCTTAGGCGAGGCCGCTGGTGGCGACTCGTGGGCTTTCATTGCGCCCTCATCGATCGCGAAACTCCAGTGCGCTTCGACTTTCTTGCCACCCGATTTTGCTTCGACAATGACCGAGCATTTGTCCCGAAGCTTCTGCGTCACCTGATACGAAACGGTCTGGGTCTTCGGATCGTAGGAGGCCGGGACCACACCGAGGCCACTAACCCGCATTGTCACCGTGCCGGGATCAATCGCGCCAAAGGCGGAAAGATTTGCGCTGATTAGAGGCAGCGCATTCCGCACTGTCTCACCATCTGCCGGTTTACTTTGAATATTGGCGGCTCCAATCTCTGCCACCGGTGCCCCACCGGCACTGGAGGTGGCGATCATCGCTATGGCGTCGCTAAAAACCTTCGGCTTGTTCGCTTCGATTAAATACCGTCCGAGCGAATCCCTGGAAGATCGAAAAGTAAGAGGCTGGCCATAAACAGTGAACACGGCCTCATAGCCCGCCTGCGTTGCCACGTCCTTGATGTGCTGATTGTAAAAACCGTACGGCACGGCAAAACAGTTCACTCGAATACCGAGCCGTTGCTCGAGCAATTCTTTGCAACCCACCACTTCATTGTGCAGCCATTGCTCGTATTCAGGCGGAGTTAATTTCTTCTTCGCCACTTTGTCGTAAGGTTTTCGTAAATCCTGGTGCGTGGCCGAGTGCGCCTGAATATCGATCCCGGCATCCCGCATTTCCGCGAGCTGCTCCCAAGTGATCGCCTCCCCTCCTCCAAAATGCCCGCCCCGCACACCTTCGGTGTAGATAAACATGGTGAATGGATACCCGAATTTTTTCATGATCGGCCAGGCAACCTCGTACTGCGATTTCCAGCCATCATCGAATGTGATGACGGCGCAGCGCGGCGGAATGTTTTTCTCACCGCGTTTCCAGGCCAGAAAATCTTGCATGGGGATGACGGTGATGCCGCGATTTTTCAGCTCCTCCATCTGTTGTTCGAAGGCTTGTGGTGTGATTTCCGTGTCCGGCCGGTGGACCTGATTGACGAAACGGTGGTATCCAAAAACGCTGACCTGAGCAGTCTGATCGACCGCCACTTTCTTTGACTGTGATGTAACCGGACCCGCTCCGGCGCCAGGAGAGCCCCCTGCGCTGGCCGAAACATCGGGTGAGGCTGAAACCGCGGGCGTGGGCGTAGCAGCTTCGCCGATTCTTTGGACCGTTTCGTGCTTTTTACAGAGGGAAAGTCCGAGGGTCAGGACAACAGGAATGACAGCAAATTTTGAAACCATAGGAACGAGTATGGCCTTTAAATCTGGCCGCGGTAAAAACAAGCGGTTTTTGCGTAATCGACGGACTGAATTGCCGCTTTCCGGCGAAAAATTTGTCTCTCCCCGATGATTCGATTATCAGTCGTCCACATGTCACGTTGTTCTCGGGTTACCTTTCTGCTGGTCGCGCTAGCGTTTGCAAGCTGCCAGACTGTCTCCAAAGAGCAGCGCAAGAACACGAGCCGAACCTTTAATACCGTCGTCGTCGACGCCGGGCACGGCGGAAAAGATAGTGGCGCTTATCGTCGATTTGGGCCGCCCGAAAAAGTGGCAACGCTCGATGTCGCCACGCGGCTTTCACAGAAACTGCGGGAATCGCAGTTTAAGACCGTGATGACGCGGACGAACGATGTCTTCATCCCGCTCGATACCCGAGTTGATATTGAAAACGCCACGCTCAATTCCATTTTCGTCAGCATTCACTTCAACGATTCGCGCCGGCGTGGAATTAAAGGGTTCGAAACCTATTATCATTCGCCCTACGCCGCGGAACTCGCGCAACGTGTCCAGAACAAGCTTTGCGCCATGCCCGGCGCGGTGAATCGCGGTGTCCACACCGCGAACTTTCGCGTGATTCGGAAGGCGGTTTATCCTGCCATCCTTGTCGAGTGCGGCTACTTGAGCAATCGAGCGGAAGGTTACGAAGCCCGAAGCACGGAATATCGCGACCGACTAGCGGATAAAATCGCCGAGGCAATCGTCGAGGAACGCTATGGCGCAGGCGTGTACCGGGCTGCTTTTACCGGACAAATTCGGCCACCGGCGCCGAACCCTCCCCCTCCAGGTGAGGGTCCTGGATCCGCACCGCAGACCCTGCGTGATAATTAGAATTCCTTTCCGCGTTCTTCCCGCCCAATCGCGGCCAGGACAATAAGGGCAACAAAAACAGCGGCCGCAAAAACTGCCAATGCTTTGGCATAGTCCGGCTGATTGTCGGCTCCGCGGAATGTTTGGGCGAGTTTCGCTTCCACGACCGCAGCGTTTGCCGCAAAAAAATTCCCGAGCTGATATGCCAAGCCTGGAAACGTGCCGCGTAACGCAGCAGGCGATAGTTCATTAAGGTGAACAGGCACGATCCCCCACGCGCCCTGCACCATGAATTGCATCAGGAATCCCCCCGTGATGAGCAAGGAGAGTCCCGGCGAAAAAGCCCAGATTGGAATAAGGATGAGACCGCAAACCGCGGCGATAATTATAGCGCGGCGGCGGCCCCAACTTTGCGAAAGATAACCAAAAATTGTGCCACCACAGATCGCGCCGATTGCATAAATAATTCCCACAATCGCTTTCTGATTTACGGCGAGGCCGCGCTGCGTCTCGAGAAATGTCTGATACAGGTCCTGCGTCCCGTGAGACATATAATTGAACGCTGTCATGAGGAGGACGACGTAGATGAAAAGTGGAAGGGCGCGCCGGAAGGTCAAAATGGTGACGGTAG
Organism: Verrucomicrobiota bacterium; assembly: GCA_003217965.1. Classification (GTDB taxonomy): domain Bacteria; phylum Verrucomicrobiota; class Verrucomicrobiia; order Chthoniobacterales; family UBA10450; genus AV69. The sequence goes on from QHNB01000062.1 coordinate 6,883, forward strand.
CGAAATCCTTCTCCGGTTTCTTCCAAGCGGGTGATTCCGGCACTCGTGCTCGGATGTAAATTACAAGCAGGGCCGGCGTGGCCCCGGCGACAAAAAGACCGCGCCATCCAAAGTAGGGAAAGACGATCCAATAAACGATCGCCGCCAGCAGGTAGCCGAAGGCGTAGCCTTGTTGCAAAATTCCCGAGAACAATCCGCGCGCCTTCGCCGGAAGCGATTCCATCGCCAGAGACGCCCCAAGACCCCATTCACCTCCCATGCCGATTCCATAGAGGGCTCGCAGAATGAGCAAGATTGTGAAATTCGGCGCGAAGGCGGTGAGCAACTCCATCACTGAATAAAAAATAATGTCGATCATCAACGGCAAGCGCCGGCCGAACCGATCCCCCAGCAGACCGAACAGAAATGCACCTGCCGGACGCATCATGAGGGTGAGAGCGATCGCCCACCCGACATCGGCCACGCTCCGGCCGAATTCTTTTCCAATTGGCAGGATGACAAATGTCAAAAGGAAGAAATCAAAAGCATCGAGCGCCCAACCGAGGAAGCAGGCGATAAAAGTTGCGCGCTGTGTTCGGTCGAGCCCGCGAAAGAGCTGCCATGCTTGCACTGCTTCATCAAAAACAACGCCTGCCAGATTTGGAAGCGTGGACTCATTAATGTATTCGTCGACTCGGTCATTCCGAGCGCAGTCGAGGATCCTCTCACTCTTCCTGTTCAGCAAGAATAGTATGAGATCTCTCGCTTTAACTCGACATGACGACGGGCTGCCCCGGAGAGCACAGCACTGTAGCTGCCTCGCGCTGCTAGCCGGACCGGAGCTTTACGCGAAAGATGGTCGGGGAGCGACGGGCACGGCGACGGAGCGCCGTGGCTACAAAGACCAATTTCCCTGTGGCGGCATTTAGCCTCAAGCTCCAACGATTCTTTTCCTGCGTTCATGCGTTCCTCAGATATTTCGAAAATCTTTCCGTGAAGTCGCCGCGCGCTGTAGCGTGCGGTGTCCACACCGCAATTCGACTCTTGTTTCCGCTGGGGACAGCGGACACTGCGGCATTGTAGTCGCCTCGCTCTGTCGAGGCGCATCCAGCCGGCGGCACGGCGACTGGGCGCCGTGGCTACAAAGACCAATTCGCCACTGGCCGCGACCGCTTTTTCTTGCCGGACCAACGCATCGACATATCATGATACGTAGATTTGTTTCTTGAAGCCGGCACGGAAACTGGTTTCTTTCACTCCACATGACAAATCCGCTCCATCCCTTCGAAGCGCTGCTGCGACGCCGCGTCGTGGTCCTCGATGGCGCCATGGGAACCACTTTGCAGCGGCTTGGTTTGACCGAAGCGGATTTTCGCGGCCAGCGTTTTCGGGATTGGAAAGGCAAAGATCTCAAAGGCGGGATAGAGCTCCTTTTGCTGACCCAACCGCACCTGGTTCAACAAGTGCATGAAGAATATCTCCGGGCTGGGGCCGACGTAGTTGAGACCAACACGTTCAGCGCCACCACCATCGGTCTCCACGAGTTCCTCTTTGCCGGCACGCCGCAAAATGGTCGGAAGGATCCAGAATTTTTTGAGCGAGTGGTTAGCGACTCAAATCTGCGCCAGACCGCGCACGAGATGAACTTGGCTGCGGCTCGGCTCGCCCGGGAAGTAGCTGATCGCGTCGCGAACGAGACAGGCGAACAACGCTTCGTCGCTGGCGCACTCGGCCCGCTGCCCGTCACCGCCTCGCTTTCGCCGGATGTGAACGACCCGGGATTTCGGGCAATCACATTCGACCAAATCCGCCAAAGTTACCGCGATCAAATTGATGCCTTACTCGAAGGCGGCATCGATCTCCTGATGCTGGAAACGATTTTCGACACCTTGAACGCAAAGGCAGCGCTCTTTGCCATCGGCGAAGCTTTGGAAAAAAACGGACGCACTGTTCCGCTCGTCATTTCTGGCACGGTGACGGACCGCTCCGGGCGAACGCTAAGTGGGCAAACGGTGGAAGCGTTCTTGAATTCGATCGAACACGCGCGTCCACTCGTGATCGGTCTCAATTGCGCGTTAGGTCCGGATGAAATGGAGCCTTTCCTCGAGGAGCTCGCCCACACGACTCCGGCCTTCGTCAGTGCCTATCCAAACGCTGGTCTGCCCGATCCGCTCTCCGAAACTGGATTTCCTGAAACCCCAGAGACATTTGGTCCGAAGGTCTTGCAATGGGTGCAAAACGGCTGGCTTAACATGGTTGGCGGCTGCTGCGGAACGACACCAGCCCATATCGGGGCCTTTGCGAAACAGGCGCGCGAACTACCGCCGCGCGCGTTCAAAAGCGACGGAAGGACGACCTCCGCGTCCAGCGAATCACATACGACATCGTTACGCCTATCAGGTCTGGAGCCACTTAATATCACACCCGAGTTCGGGTTTGTTGTAATCGGCGAGCGTACCAACATCACCGGTTCGCCAAGATTTTCGAAACTGATTTTGGCGGACGACCTTGAAGGCGCGCTTTCCATCGCACGACAACAGGTTGGTGGCGGCGCGAACGTAATCGACGTCAACCTCGATGAGGGGATGCTCGATTCGGAAGCGGCCATGACACGCTTTTTGAAACTAATCGGCAGCGAGCCGGAAATCGCGCGCGTACCCGTAATGATCGACAGCTCGAAATGGAGTGTAATCGAAGCGGGATTGAAATGCGTACAAGGCAAATCGGTCGTCAATTCAATTTCTCTCAAAAACGGCGAAGACGAGTTTCTGCGACAGGCGCGCTTGATCCGGCGTTACGGCGCAGCCGCGATCGTGATGGCATTCGATGAACGCGGTCAGGCTGACACCTTTGAACGCCGAGTCGAAATTTGCCGTCGCGTTTATGATTTGTTGACGAAACGTGCTGGCTTCCCGGCTAACGACATCATTTTCGACCCAAATGTTCTGACGGTCGCGACCGGACTGGAGGAGCATCGCAATTACGGCGTCGATTTTATCGAAGCGACCCGCTGGATCAAAGCCAATCTACCCGGTGCGCGGGTGAGCGGCGGGATCAGCAACGTTTCGTTTTCCTTCCGCGGAAACAACACCGTGCGGGAAGCAATGCATGCCGCGTTTTTGTATCATGCAATTCGCGCCGGACTCGACATGGGTATCGTGAACGCTGGTCAACTCGCAGTTTACGAAGAGATCGAACCGGAATTGCGTGAACGGGTCGAAGACGTGCTGCTGAATCGCCGCGCCGACGCAACCGAACGGCTGGTGGACTTCGCCGGGCGAGTGAAGGCGAAAGATAAAGCACCCGTCGAAGAAAAGGCATGGCGCGCCACCTCAGTCGAGCAGCGCCTCACCCACGCGCTCGTACACGGCATTGTCGACTATATCGAGGCTGACACCGAGGAGGCGCGCCTGAGGTTTTCGCGGCCACTGGAAGTGATTGAAGGGCCATTGATGGCCGGCATGAGCGTGGTCGGGGACTTATTCGGAGCAGGTAAAATGTTTTTGCCGCAAGTAGTGAAATCGGCGCGCGTTATGAAAAAAGCTGTTGCCTATTTGATGCCGTTCATGGAAGCGGAAAAAACGGCCGCGGCAAAACCGCAGGCGCGGATCGTGATGGCGACGGTGAAAGGCGACGTCCATGACATCGGCAAGAACATCGTCGGAGTCGTGCTTCAATGTAACAACTATGAGGTGATCGATTTGGGGGTGATGGTGCCGGCGGCAAAGATTTTGGAGACGGCACGCTCGGTCAACGCTGACGTTATCGGTCTGAGCGGACTGATCACACCCTCGCTGGACGAGATGGTCCACGTCGCTCAGGAAATGGAACGCGAAGCCTTTCGCGTACCGTTACTGATCGGGGGTGCGACGACGAGCCGGGCGCATACTGCGGTTAAGATCGCACCACATTACCATGCCAGCACCGTGCACGTGCTCGACGCATCGCGTGCAGTTGGAGTCGTCAATAAGCTGGTGAATCCGAATTCCTCGCGTCTATTCGATCAGGAGACCCGAGCGGAGTACGAGCGGTTGCGCGCGGAGCATTCCGCGAAAATTGGGCAGCGTAACTTGTTACCGCTGGCGGACGCACGCGCCAACGCGCCGCAATTCGATTGGAAAGATTATTCGCCGCCGAAACCGGAATTCATCGGCATCCGCATGATTGGGCCGGATCTCAAGACTCTTATTGAATATATTGATTGGTCGCCCTTTTTCCACACTTGGGAATTACGAGGACGTTACCCGGCAATATTGGACGATTCCACGGTCGGCAAACAGGCGCGCGAATTGTTTGCTGACGCGCAACAATTGCTTGAAAAAATCGTCGCCGAAAAATTACTGAATGCGCGCGGCGTGATCGGATTTTGGCCGGCTCGTGCCGTCGGTGATGATGTGGAACTTTTCACAGATGATTCCCGAGTGCGTCCGCTAACGAAGCTTTATTTCTTGCGTCAGCAAATGCGTAAACCGGCGGACCAGAAAAATCATTGTTTGGCCGATTATGTCGCGCCGAAAATTGCAAGTGCTGCTGATTACATCGGCGGTTTCGCCGTGACCGCGGGAATCGGCGCGGACGAAGCCGCAAAAAGATTTTCGGGGGCGCACGACGATTACAGTGCAATCATGCTGAAAGCATTAGCGGATCGATTGGCCGAAGCCTTCGCCGAGTACGCACATAAGGTCGCGCGTGACGCTTGGGGCTTCGGTCGGGGTGAGAACTTGTCCACTGATGATTTGATCCGTGAAAAATATCGCGGGATTCGGCCAGCTGCGGGCTATCCGGCTTCGCCCGATCATGCGGAGAAGCGCACACTGTTTGATCTCTTGCAGGCGGAAAAATGCTGCGAGATTTCGCTTACAGAATCTTTCGCGATGCACCCGGGAGCAAGCGTGAGCGGTCTTTATTTTTCCTATCCGGAAGCCAAATATTTTGGCGTTGGAAAAATCGGGCCGGATCAAGTAGCCGACTACGCGGCCAGGACAGGTTCGTCGATTCAACTAATCGAGAAACGGCTCGCCCCTAATCTTGCCTATGAGCCGGAATAGCGGCCGAGCTGTAGCGAAGGGGCGGTTTGTCGCCGTAATTGGGTGTTTTTTTGCGTCGAAACGCCTCGACCCTCCTTCGCGGCGCTTCGGCGCGGCGGGCAGAGCGAGGCGACTACAACACGCAGAAGATAACGGGGGCCGGTCTCGGTAAACACATTCTGGATGCGACGAGGAATCAGGCGTGCTATAGACTCGCGTTGACGGGGCGTAGCTTAGTCTGCCATCGGACGGATTCGCTGCGGCGAACTTGGTAGAGCGGTCGTAGCGGCGACAGGTCGCGCATCTGTTCTGCCTTCGGGTCAATCCAGGAAAAGTTTCGCGGTGCGATGCAACAAACGTCGTGTTAGGTGTGGAAACAACAAACCGGGGCGTAGCTTAGCTTGGTAGAGCGCGTGGTTTGGGACCACGAGGTCGCAGGTTCGAATCCTGTCGCCCCGACGCCATGTATGTTTTACGTGTATGTGTTAAAAAGAGAAAAGACTTTGCCGACACTACATCGGTTCGTGTCAGAACCTCGTCGACCGCCTTCATCGCTGTAACACCAGCCGGTCGAACGTGGCCTAGCACGGCATGTCGTTGGCTATTAGAAAAAATTGCCCGAAAGTTTCAGAACATTTGAGAACGCTCTTTTTCCTGATTATTCCCCAAATTTTGATTAGCTCGAGGGTGCTGGCGCAAAACCATGGCTCACCGATCGGGCGTTGCGATTTTGATGGCATATTAATCGCCCAAGCTGCCGTTTCCAATACAGCCAAGTCTCGAGATCAGGTTCCGCCGCAAATCCTGCCGCCTTTGCCGGAAACCGAGGCACCCGCGGCGTCGCCGGCTCCAAAAATCCCTTCCCTTGAGGAATTGGATCAGATGTTCAAGCCGTCATCACTCGGGAAAGAAGCAGACGAAGCGCGTCTACATCAGCAGTGGCGCGAGCTATCGAACAAGACAATCAACGATGGGGATTTGGTGGCAGCACGCGCCCACGCCGAAGCCGCTAAAACGGACCTGGAAAAACGCAAACGCCTTCGAGCCTATTATACTATGTACTACGATCGAATGCGGGCGAAAGCACAAACACCAGAACTGAAGAACTTCATTGACGCGCAGAAAGCACAGCACGTGGGCGCCCTGGCGCAAAACCGGGTCCGGCCCAGTGCGACACCTTCACCTTCATCTTCATTGTCACCGGCGTCCCTACCGTCGCCGCCACCGCCGCCATTGCCCGTATCCTCGCCGTCCCCCTAGGCGGCGGCGTCGTTTAGGAACTAATGACAGGCGGCGGAATAACCGTGCTGTGGCCGCGGAGGCTTAGCATGTCGCTGGACACAGCACCGGCGACCGTAGAATCTCCCTTGTGCGATCGTTTGCGATCAAGGTTCCTGCGACGCTGCTATTTCCGGCTAGCGAAACCCCGACTCCCCGAACCGCAAACATTGAGGAACACATTGCTCCACTGCATGCCCGACAGGCTGATCCGGGCATTGCCTGAGAGCGAAGATTGCTGCCGTTAGCAAGTCGTTACTTGCAGTGAATGAACTTACGCGTTCGACCGAGCCCGTCGCCAGCTGCGACCGCACGTTAGCGTTGCCGAGCGAAAGTCTCTGGGTAAGCTTCGGCGCACTCGGGCGCGTTCGTCTAGTGGTTAGGACACAGCCCTCTCAAGGCTGGTGCACGGGTTCGACTCCCGTACGCGCTGAGGGATTTGCGGGCGTCGAT
>QHNB01000189.1 GCA_003217965.1 Verrucomicrobiota bacterium
TCTGCAGAATGAAAAGGTCACTGCGGCTGCGAAAAAACTGGATGCCAAACTGATGGCTCTCGCCGTTCACGCTACCGGCGCGGAAGTCTAACTACTCTCAACAACCAACTCTCAACTAAGAACTCACCCATTCACTAATGCGGATCCGAATCCGTCGCGGTTGCTACTGCTTGCGGGCACAAGCCATCGGAAACATTTCTTTCACGACACGCCGTCACGATGACAGCGCCCGGATCCTCGCTGACCTCTTCAATGTATCGCGATTTGCGCAACGGCGCGCCGGCTGAGGTCGATCACATCCTAGGCGACTTTATCGAGCGCGGTGCCGCCCACGGAGTAGTTACTCCGTTTTTGAAAGCCGCTTTCGTCAATCTGCGGATCTATCAAGCTGGGCTCCGAAAGCGTTGAGACCCACCGCGGCTTGACTCATTCTTATACTCAAAGTGACATGACCGAATTCGCCGCACCTTAGAAAGTTCGTGCCTTGGGTTAGATGATTGGTGGCAATTAGACGACGTCCGGTTGAGAAGTTGCGATGTCCCATCTCTCCCGCAATCCCACGTGAGCGGCGGGTGGGACCTTCCGCTGGCCGCCGAACCGTTATCCTACTTTTGGGACGATGCGATTACGCTGCGGCTGGACTTGTATCGCGAACAGCCAACGAAAGCATAACCCGTGAGATACCGCTAAAGATTAGGCTGATTCCCACTAAAGTTCCGATTACCCAGGCGGAACTCGATGGCCACTGCGCCCAGATTAAGATCCCCAGAATCAGCGTAATGATACCGTCGAACAGAACCCATCCGGAGTAGCGAACCCGGCGGATACCAAAGTAGAGTGCTATCTCCAAAATTCCTTCGAAAAGAAGAAACACCGCCAGGACCAGGGTTAGGGAGAGCACACCCAGGAGCGGGTTCATCAGCATATAAACTCCCGCGATCCCATAAACCAGCGCGAGAAGTACCTGCCAAAGGAATCCGCCGACGCTGTGAGATTGGAAGGCAAAGATCAAATGTGAAATTCCTGCGAACAAAATTAACCAGGCAAGCACGATGACAATTCCAATCGAAGAGGCCAGAGGCAGGCTGATGGCCAGGATTCCACAGATAAACATCAGGATCCCCCAGAGCATCGACCATCCGCTGGCTTTCCTCACAGCTCCAACAGTTGTTTCTGCGTTCATAAGAATTCTCCGGTTCGACAACCAAAAAAACAAAACCGGGTGGCGATAGCTAGCCTTTAATGATACCCGTTTGCGCAACTCGAGAGCCGACGGTGCGGTAACTGCGACAAAAATCGCGCCGTCCCACCGGCAAGGAACATCCCGGCGACAGAGCACCGTGGTTACAAATTGTAGCCGCCTCATTCAGTCGAGACATTGTTAGCATTGCTTACTGCCCACTGATGTGCGCTGAGGACATCGGACGCTGCAAGCGCTTGTCGCATGCAGAACGCGGTATCCCGGTAATTCTGTCATGTCGAGCGCAGCCGAAACATCTCTGATAATTTGCTGAGCACTTCGGGAGGGAGGAGATTTCTTCCGCTGCGCAAAGGATTCACGAAAGGAGTACGGACGATCGCGAGGTCCTCGCAAAGCGTTCGAAAGTCGAGGACGACTACACTTTTTGGTGGAGACGCTTCTACCCGAGCCTCGTTCGCCCGCATCCGTGATTACGTCCGCGGTCGTCCCGCAATCCGTTGCGGCATGATTCTTCGCCACCCATACACGCGAAGATACTGGGCCATACGGAAGAATATTGTGAACCGATTTTCGACCAGGTTGATTCTGACTCTTTCCGTGCTCACGTTTTTGAGTTTCGGCGATGTTATCCAAGCCGGTTCGCTTGGCGCTTTTCTGAGGGCGTTTGCTCATTCGCATCGGCATCATCGGTCTCATTCCAGCAACCGTGAGCGACCAGAGTTGAACAGCCAACCTGAAATGAACAACGGCCAAAGCCATAATGTAAACGCAGCGGTTACGCCACCTGTCGCACCGAGCGTCGCTCCGACCAGGGCGCCGGTTGAATCCGGCACGCATATCCCGCCTGTCACGCAAGATGTGAATCGTAATTTACCTTTCGGAATACCGGTTCCGAATAAGGAAGGAATTGTGAAGAGTCCCTATGCGCCAAATCGCGGCTTTGTCGATGTGCGCGGCTTCCCCGGTGGGACAGAAGTTAAAGATCCTTATACAGGCAAGGTTTTTCTGACTCCCCGTAAAGAGTAAGCAGACTGACCCGGATTGGGCGAGGCTTTGGACGGCTTCTGATGTAACGCTTGTATTGGTTCGACTGGTAACCTGAAGGCTACTTCCTGGAAAACTTATGCACGTCCGCGACCTGAATTGGATGATGATGGAAGGATACCTGAAGCAGGATGATCGCGCGGTGCTTCCGCTCGGGAGTACGGAGCAACACGCTTATCTCAGTCTCAGTGTCGACAGTATTCTTTCTGAGCGCCTCGCAGTCGAGGCGGCTGAGCCGCTGGGCGTGCCTGTTTTTCCCGTGCTCGCTTACGGTATCACACCCTATTTCCGCGCCTTCCCCGGGACCATCACGCTGCGGACCGAAACATTTCTGCGAGTAGTTCGCGAAATTCTGGACGCTATGGCGGAACACGGTTTCAAACGCATCCTGATCGTCAATGGGCACGGCGGCAACACCCCAGGCCAATCCGTTGCCGTCGAATCGATGGCGGATCATCCCGGCATTCGAATCAAATTTCATAACTGGTGGAAGTCGCCCAAAGTTTGGGCGCAGGTGCAAGCCATCGATCCGGTGGCATCGCACGCATCGTGGATGGAGAACTTTCCGTGGACGCGTCTGGCCAATGCGAGGATGCCCACCGAACAAAAGCCAATGAGCGACCTCGAACACTTGTGCCAGCTAGATCCGCGGTCACTGCGCGCATATCTAGGAGACGGAAACTACGGGGGCCGTTATCAGCGCGATGACCAAGAGATGCTCAAAATCTGGCAGGTTGCGGTTGTCGAGACGCGGGGGTTACTGGCGGAATCGTGGGGATGAGGATACCGGAAGTTTGCCAGCATTGAGCTGGTGGACTGCGAGCTGGCATTTTATTCAGCGTCTCCTCAAAGCGGTTGCCCAATATTTCGTCGGTACCTCCCCTAAAGAGCCGAATTTCGTAGGCGGTTACGTTCTATGAATGAATCGCCTATGGCAGTTCAGTTTCCACTGAAAACGCAGAAAATTTCAGTCGGGACAGGGGTCTGCTGGAACGTGACGTGCTTAGGTCCACGGTGTGAATTTCACTCGCAAGGCTGCTTTGCCTCTTTGTCGCGCATTTCTTGATTTTGAAACCAGAGCGCTTGGCTCCAGTCGTCGCCGTTTCGCATGAGCAACGCCGTCGCTAACGGCGCGCGCACCGGAAGCGACGTCGCTGAAAAGCTCCGTCGCGCAGCCAAGCTGTCGCGCGAGATGATCGGGACCGCCGGTTTCGATGGTTATTTCAAGCGTGTTAATGGGGCAGCCAAGGAGATCCTCGGCTACAGCAGCGCCGAGCTTCAAGCCGAGCCATTCATCCATTTTGTTCACGTGGATGATCGGCCCGCAACGGAAGAGGGCAGGCCCGCAGTTCGACCGAGGAAGGGCTCATCTATTTTGCGGCACGCGATGTGACTGAGCAGAAGATCGCGGCTCAGGACATCCAAAAACAGGAAGAACAATATCGGCTTCCTTTTGAGACGAACCCGAGCCCGATGTGGGTTTACGACGCAGCGACGTTGAAGTTTCTCGCTGTGAACGACGCGTCGATTCAACGCTACGGATATTCGCGGACGGAGTTTCTCTCGCTCAAGTTGCCTGATCTTCGGTCGCCACAGGACGGGTCGAGTTCAAGAAGTGACGCACCCTCGCCGCACTGCGGCATGTGGTGGCATTGCACCAAGGAGGGAAAACCTCTCGTAGTGGAGATTTACTCCAGCCCGGTTGTGTTCGAGGGCAAAGCGGCGCGCATGGCTACAGCGATTGATGTGACGGAACGGGAAGCGGCTGAGCGCCGGGTGCGAGAAAGCGAAGAAGCGCTCGCTCTTGCTCAACGCCTGGCCCACATTGGTAGTTGGGAAATCGATCTCACTGAAAAGCGGGATCGAGCCAAACATCCACCGCGTTGGTCGGATGAGATCTTCCGAATTTTTGGGCTCGAACCGGGTAGCGTTCCCGTGACTCATGATACCTTCCTTGAGTTTGTCCACCCGGCGGACCGGGCTGAAGCGAAGCGTGCTTATATCGCCTGCATTCGAACCGGCCACCCCTATACCGCCGACTACACTGTAATACCTCGCGATGGAACAAAGCGCTTTGTTCACGTCGAATGTTATCGAGTTCAGGATGCGGAGAGCCGACCAATCAAGATGGCGGGCACTATTCAAGATATTACGGAACGGCGCCGGGCTGAGGAGTTGTTGCGAGAACAAGCGGATCTGCTCAACCTGGCCTACGACGCGATTGTAGTCCGTGATATGGAAGACCGGATTCATTTTTGGAATAAGGGCGCTGAGCGAATCTATGGGTGGTCAGCAGCCGAAGTCTTGGGGAGGCGAACAAGCGACTTTCTTTACCAGGACATGCCAGGATTCATTGCGGCCAAGAACATTTTGCTTAAGAAAAAAGAATGGATCGGGGAATCTAAACAGCGCCGCAAAGATGGTGGAACGGTCATCTTAAACAGCCACTGGACACTCGTCTCCGACGAACACGGACGGCCAAAATCGGTGCTGGTGATTAACCAAGATATTACCGAGCAAAAGAAATTCGAGGCCCAGTTACTTCGCGCCCAGCGACTGGAAAGTGTCGGTACTCTCGCCAGTGGTGTTGCGCATGACCTAAACAACATTCTCACTCCAATTCTTTTAACCGCTCCGCTCTTGCGCAATGAAATGGCAACGCAGCAGCGAGAGGCTCTAGTCTCGCTTGTCGTTTCCAGTGCCGAACGTGGGGCCGGCATCGTAAAGCAGGTGCTAACCTTCGCCAGAGGCGCCGAAGGAGACCGCGTCCTCATCCAGCCAGCTCATCTCATCAAAGAAATCGAGCGGATTGCGCAAGAAACCTTTCCGAAATCAATCACGGTACGAACGGAGCATCCGGATAATCTTTGGACCATTGAAGGAGAGCCTACGCAAATTCATCAGGTATTGCTGAACCTGTCGGTTAATGCCCGGGATGCTATGCCAAACGGCGGCACCCTCTCAATCTCCGCCGAGAATCTCCAACTGGACGATCACTTTGCTGCCATGACTCCCGGAGCGACGTCCGGGCCCCACGTCGTTCTCAAGGTGAGCGACACCGGCGCAGGTATTCCGCCGGGGATAATCGACAAAATTTTCGATCCGTTCTTTACTACTAAAGAAGTCGGAACTGGGACAGGTCTGGGACTTTCTACCGTCATTGGCATCGTGAAAAGTCACGGTGGTTTTGTGAACGTGTATAGCGAGCCCGGCGCGACCACATTCAAAGTGTTCCTGCCAGCGAGCAATCGCGGACAGTCCGAACAACAGCCGAGCCATTCATTGGTCCGAGCTGGCCAAGGCGAAACTATCCTTGTCGTGGATGATGAAGCGAATGTGAGGTTGGCTGCGGAGGCGCTCTTAATTGGAGCTGGCTACCAGGTGCTGGTAGCGGAGGATGGAACGGAAGCGGTGGCTGCGTTCATGCAGCATCGTGACGGGATTAAAGTATTACTGACTGACGTGATGATGCCTTTCATGGACGGACCAACTCTGGTTCGGACGCTGCGCCGGCTAAATCCCGAACTTAAAGTGATCGTCTCGACCGGACGAGCGGACAACGCTCACGCCGCGGACCTGGAAGCGCTGCGCATCCAAGCCTGTGTGGCCAAGCCCTACACCAGAGAGAAATTACTCGCGACCTTAGACGAGCTACTGCAGGGCGACCGTCTTGCGCGCGCGCCTGACGCGCCGTATTTGGTCTGATAGTCGGCGCCGCCGCTCCTTGAGTTAACCCTTCGTTGTTAACTGGCCGCGGCTGATGCTGTTTTCAGCATTTGAGCTGTTTTGGGTTCGAACGAGCGCAACGCAAATCGCACGCCGGTAGGGGCGAGTGATTCAATCGCCCGTGGGCGGTTAAGATCAACCGCCGCGACCTCAAGGCAAAGAGTGATGCGGTGTCCCAATGAGAGTAGTGTTCAAGGCTAGAAATTTCATTTGCATCGTGAAGAAGTTTGCCCTAATGTTTAACCAGATGGTTAAATATTCTCCAAGCCGATTGAACCAGACCTTCGCCGCCCTGGCCGATCCGACCCGGCGCCGTATGCTGGAACAGCTGGCCCGGGGCGAGCGCTGCGTGACCGATCTAGCCAGACCACATTCCATGTCATTGCCCGCTGTCTCGAAACATTTGCGCGTGCTGGAAAAAGCGGGACTACTCCGGCGTCGGCGCTACGGACGTGTTCATCAATTGCGGCTTGAAGCAAAGCCGCTGAAGCAGGCCGCCCTGTGGGTAGAGGAGTATCGCAAATTCTGGGAAGAATCCTTCGATCGGCTGGCCGCCTATTTGGAAAAGACGGGCGAAACATCGCCAAAAAAGGGAGGCAAGTGACGCGCTATGTGCCCGATTTGTGCAGCCAACTTCGCACTCGCCGCGGCTGGAGCCGACTCAAGCGGCGGTCTGACTGTATTCGCGACGGAGCAAATTTTTCGAAAAAGACAAACGACCAAAATCAAAGGAAACCACAATGAAACTGCAAGAGATGGAACAAGAAACGGAAGCAACCCAACTGAAGCACCCGCGAATCGTCTCGGAAACTGAATGGGTAGTTGCGCGAAAAGACCTGCTCACGCGTGAGAAGGAAGTCACGCGACTGCGCGATGAAGTGAGCCGGCATCGCCGCGAACTGCCCTGGGTCAAGATCAAGAAAAAATACATTTTTGAAGGCCCGGATGGGAAAGAGATACTAGCCGATCTTTTCGACGGGCGCAGCCAACTGATCGTCTATCATTTCATGCTCGGTCCGGGATGGGAGGAGGGCTGCAAAAGCTGCTCGTATTTGGCCGATCATTTTGACGGCGCCAACTGGCACCTGCCGCATCGTGATGTAACGCTGGTTGTGATTTCACGTGCACCGTTCTCCGAAATCGAGCCTTTCAAGAAGCGCATGGGCTGGCGCTTCAAGTGGGTTTCGTCAAGCGGTAACGACTTTAATTTCGACTACCATGTTTCCTTTACCAAGGAGGAAGAGGCGAAGGGCCGAGTCTACTATAACTACGGAATGGAAGAATTCATAAGCGAGGAGCTTCCTGGCTTGAGCGTGTTCTACAAGAATGAAGACGGTGAGGTCTTCCACACTTATTCTACTTATGCGCGGGGGCTCGACATCCTGGTCGGGGCCTACAACTTTCTCGATCTGGTCCCAAAAGGCCGCGATGAAGATCCGGAGGCAACCATGTCGTGGGTTCGTCATCACGACCGTTATTGATGCGAACAACACAAACCAAACAAAATTCTTCGGAAAGGATTGAAACATGTCGCGCGTAGTGCACTTCGAGATTTACACGGACGACCCCGACGCAGTCCGCCCATTTTACCAGGACGTTTTTGGATGGAAATTTAAGAAGTTCGAGGGGAGTCCAATTGGGTACTGGCTGGTCACGACCGGTGAAGATAAGGAACCGGGTATCAACGGTGGTCTGGCCCGTCCTCGCGAGGGACAGAGTCCAGGCACGTTAAATACCATCGGTGTCGCGTCGCTTGATCAAACGATAAAGAAGATTGAGCAGCGCGGTGGAAAGATTTGTGTACCGAAAATGGCCATTCCTGCCGTTGGCTGGCTAGTCTACGCCGAAGATCCCGCTGGCAATGTGTTTGGAGTGATAGAGCCGGACACCAAGGCAAAGTAGCATTCCATCCCGGTAGGTTCATACAAGACGATGAGGATTGAAACGAAACAGGAGAGGTAG
>QHNB01000190.1 GCA_003217965.1 Verrucomicrobiota bacterium
CCCAGCACGGTTATCGGATCGTGAGTGGTGGCACGGATAATCACCTCTTGTTGGTTGATCTGCGGCCCAAGGAAATCAACGGCAAACAAGCACAGGAAGTCCTGGATCGGGCGGGCATTACCGTGAATAAGAACGCCATACCATTCGACACTTACCCGATCTTCAAACCGGGCGGCATCCGCGTTGGGACGCCTGCAGTAACAACACGCGGAATGAAAGAAGAAGAAATGCTTGAGATTGCCGATTTAGTGTCCGAGGCATTACAAAACCGCAATGATCAGCTGGCGCTCGAACGTGTTCGAGCGAAGGTGTGCGATCTGACGCGCAGATTTCCGCTGCCATCGTAAGGTTCCCGGCATGTCCAAAGATGCCGCGATTTCGCAATCGAACCCGCTCCGTATAGGATTAAGCACGCGAGCAGTTCCGCAGCCGTGTGCCCTGGTCATCTTTGGGGCGACGGGCGACCTGGCCCACCGGAAATTAATTCCGGCCCTGTACAATTTGGCGGCCGCCGGCGAGCTCCCTCCAGCTGTCACCGTCACCGGTTTCGCTCGCCGGCCCAAAAAAGACGATGGGTTTCGCGACGAGCTTGCCGAAACAACGAAACAATTTTCGCGTCAACCGGTACGGGACGAAATCTGGAAGACCTTTGCCCAATCGCTTTTTTATCACCAAAGCGAGTTCGACGATCAGGAAGGCTATCAATCAGTCGCGAAGTGGCTGGAGCAAGTCGACAAGGAACGCGGTACGCGCGGCAACCGGTTGTTCTATTTCGCGGCCGCGCCCGAGCAGTTCGAGCCGATCCTGAAAAACCTAAAAGAGGCCGGACTAAACAAGCCAAAGGAAGGCAGTTGGGCGCGCGTCATCATTGAAAAACCCTTTGGCCGCGATCTCGCTTCCGCCCGCGAATTAAATCGGGTCGTCCGTGACGCTTTCAGTGAAGACCAAACCTACCGGATCGACCATTTTCTCGGCAAAGAAACAGCGCAAAACATTTTGGTTCTCCGTTTCGCCAACGCGATTTTCGAACCGATTTGGAACGCACGTTACATTGACCATGTTCAAATTACGGCAGCCGAAACGCTGGGGGTAGAAGCCCGGGGTGGTTATTATGAAACGGCGGGAGCGCTCCGGGACATGGTACAAAATCACATGCTTCAGTTGCTTTGCCTTGTGGCCATGGAGCCGCCAACGGATCTCGGCGCCGACAGCATTCGGGATGAAAAGGTCAAAGTGGTGCGCTCGCTTCGGCGCTATGCCCCTCAGCAGGTCGGAAAATATGTGGTTCGCGGCCAATACACAGCGGGCGCGGTCGGCGGGAAACCGGTGGTGGGATATCGAGAAGAAGAAAAAGTAAATCCGAATTCGGAAACGGAGACTTACGTTGCGCTTCGGTTGCTGGTCGACAACTGGCGGTGGTCGGACGTTCCAATCTATGTGCGCGTTGGCAAGCGCTTGCCGAAGTCCGCAACTGAAATTTCGGTCCATTTTAAGAGGGCACCGATGGTTCTCTTCAACCGCGATTCGACTTCGCTCGATCAAAATGTATTGGTCATTCGAATTCAGCCCGACGAAGGAATCTCGCTACGGATGATGGCGAAAATCCCAGGAACGAGTTTGCGGATCGAGCCGGTCAAAATGGATTTCCATTACGGAACGAGCTTTGGCAAAGCCAGTCCGGAAGCGTATGAGCGTTTACTGCTCGATGCGATGAGTGGTGACCCCACGCTTTTTGCCCGGCGCGATGAAGTCGAGGAAGCGTGGGCGTTTGTCGATCCGATCGAACATGCATGGTCGCAGAAAGAAAACGCGCCGCCGCTTTGTTTTTATCCGGCTGGTTCATGGGGGCCGGAGGAAGCCGACGAACTGCTCGCGTGCGACGGCCGGACTTGGAGGAGATTGTAAGATGCCCGTGGAAACGTACTCGGTCGGCCTGCCAGTTGAAATTGGACAAATTGACCGCGAATTAAAAAGGCTTTGGGCGGAAGGCGAGGGTGCGATGACACGGGCCTCGCACATTAATCTAGCTGTTTACAGCGAAGAGCCCGGATCACTTGCGCGTAACACGGAGATCCTTTCGCAGATCACTGAGAACCATGCTTGCCGTGCGATTGTCATCGCGGCTGATCCATCGGCAGAACGGGACCGTGTCGAGGCGTGGATTAGTGCGCATTGCCATATCAGTGGCACCGGGGCGAAGCGCGTTTGTTCAGAACAGATTTCATTTTTGCTCGAGGGCGCTTCCGTCAAACTGTTGCCCAGCATTGTATTCTCGCAGCTCGATTCGGATTTGCCGCTTTACCTGTGGTGGCAATCCGATTTCGCCGAGCCGATGGACCCGCAGCTCTGGGCGTGGATCGACCGATTGATTTACGATAGCCAAAGGTGGCGTGATTTCGATGGCCAGATGCGATTAGTCGAAAAGGCCCAACGCGAAGCAAAGCAGCGCATCGTGCTCTGCGATCTAAACTGGACGCGGCTCGTTCATTTTCGGCTCGCTTTTGCGCAATTCTTCGATCATCCCGCATCGCACCATCATTTTCATGAAATCGAGAGTGGCTCTGTCGTTTTCGGCCACGGTTATCGCTCGACCGCTCTCCTATTCGTCGGCTGGCTTGCGGCCCAACTCGGCTGGGAAATTTCCCAAGCGCTTGCGCCAGAAACGATCGATTTGAAAAATCGAGAGGGCAAAACTCTCCGCATCGATTTGCAGGAAAGAGAAGGTTCAGCGATCACTTGGTTCATGGCGCACTCAGGCGCACTCGAGTTTTGCGTAAAGATGGCTGGCTGCGGCGATTTGCTGGAAGTCTGTCGCGGCGCTCGAGGAGAAAATCATACGCATCAACTGCTCCCATCTGGAGAAAACGATCCGGTGAAGCTGGTGACCGAAGAGTTGATGCGCGGCGGGCCGCATCAGGTTTATGTAAATGCAATCGAGAAAGTCCGCTCGCTCTTGTAGCTGGCACTCTCCCAGGCGGCAGAAAAACCTGCCGCTGCAAAGCGCGACGCTTACGAGATAATCTCGCGCAGTTCGCGCACGTTCCTGCTGATCGAAAAGAGATCGATGGCACGCTGCCGCCCACGTTGACCAAAACGCTGGGCAAAGGTGCGGTCGGTGAGAAGTCGCTTCGTAGCCTCAGCAATCGCGGAGGTATCCTCCGGCTCGACAACGAAACCGTTTTCGCCATCGGTAACCATCTCGTGCACGCCTCCCACATCAGTTGTCACTACAGGCAGAGCAGCAGCCATCGCCTCCATAATCACTGTGGGCAGGTTATCCATCGCGCCATCAGGATCTATCCGGCAAGGCAGGGTCAGAACCGTTGCCTCCGCCAGCCGACCGGCAATGGCACGTTGTGGCTTTGGGCCGGCAAGGGTGACGCAATCGGCAAGATGATGCTGATCGATGCGCTCCTGGAGTTCTCGCTGCAAAGGTCCTTCACCGATCACTTCGCATTGAAAATCCAAACCGGACTCGCGCAAGATCGCGCAGGCATCAATCAGGATATCGAAGCCTTTTTTGCTGATTAATCGACCGATGGAAAGGACCAAGGGCGGCTGATCGAATTTAGCCGGCTGAAATTGTTCGACATCGATTCCGTTGTAGACGCGGTAGACTCGCTTCGCTGCACGGGAAAATTTTTCACGAATATAATCCGCTCCGAAGTTACTCACCGCAACGATTGCGCTGGCCGAGGAGAAAATTTTATCGAGGCCGACCTCGAAATCGTTCGGCGTAAAAATATCGTTGGCATGCACGGTGACGCTGTAAGTAATGCCGAAGAATTCGCGTATCCAGAATGCTGTTCGTGCAGCCATTCCAGCGAAATGCGTGTGCACATGCGTGACTCCGAGTTCGCGGAACCGCACCCCGATATAGACTGCCTGATAGAGTCGGAGCGAATCGCGCTTGCCCCGCCATTGCCGTAGGATTTTTCGGACCGGTTTGGGAAGTTTGTGCGACTCAGCGTCGACCGCCTTGGCAAACTCATCTCCCTCCGGCAAAACGTGGACGACCTTTAAGATTTCGTTGTCCCAGGATGCTTCTGGACCAAGATCGGGTGAGCGGAGGGAAAAGATTGCCGGTTTCTCGCCTTGGCGAAACAGCTCGAAGACTTCGCGGTAACAGAAGGTTTGGGAAAATTTCGGAAACCGCTCGAAAACGTAGGCCAGCACCCTCGGATTTAACGCGTTAAGCTCCCTTTGCCAACGCACGAAATCGGCTCTCTTTTTCACTTGAGATCGTGCTCTGCACGACTTCTGCTGTACACGACCCGATGCCTCGTCGGGATTTCTTCTCCTTTTGCACGACCTTGCGTCCGGTGGAACTCAAGGCGCTGGGTGAATTGTCGCGCGTCCGGCATTTGCAAAAAGGCGAAATGATCTACCAATCCGGCGAC
>QHNB01000063.1 GCA_003217965.1 Verrucomicrobiota bacterium
AGAAAACCGTCGTGACGATTTCTTTTTTCCATGGATAGCGCTCGGCGTGCTTCGGTGGATCATGTCCGATCGGCGAGAGATAAGCCATGGTGTCGACCACCGGGAACGAACAATCCTGCAATCGATCGATTTTCTTGCTCACCTTCATCTTCATTGTTGGCACTTTGGCGGGGGCGGAGTGGGTGAAGAAAGACGTGATCGAAGAAATGATGACCGCGATCGTGCGCGTGAGCGTGCCAGGCTTCATTGAACTAAAACCGGCCCGACGTAAGCGCCGGAACCAATGGGCTTTCTCTTTCATAAGAATCGAAGTGAATGCGATGAGCGCGTGTGATCGAACGCGAATTCGTTATTACTGAACGATCGTGAATTTCGCCTTTGCGGCGCCGCTCTCTTTTGCTTTCACCAACAGATTCGTTTTTGCAACAAGATCAAGAAATTCCGATCCCCGCCGCGAGGCTCGCTCCGCGTCTGGCACGATCCCGATGCCACGTGATCTCGGGACCAGTCCGAGAGTGCGCCTTGCAACTGGCGACGAGTTCAAGTCAATAATGGGCGCGACTCCGCTTCTGCATCTCGCCGATGAAAATGACCTGGCTTGCGCTGTTTGTCCTGACCATAAACGGCAGCCTTGTTGCCGAGAATTCGGCAGAACCTTCTGCCTCTCCCCCGACTGTCCGGGTCGCATTCTGGAATGTCCAATGGTTCCCCGGTCGTCACCCCAACGCTTCGGCCATCGCTGAAAGACAACAGATCGCCGCCGTCCAGCGTGACATGGGCGCCATCGATGCCGACGTGATTGGGCTGGAGGAAGCGCGCGATTTTTCCAAAGCCTCTCTCGCTATCGCCTCACGTCCGGGATTTAAAGTGGACGTCTGTTCGAATTTTCCACCGCGGGAAGACCAAAACGTTGCCCAACAAGTTGCGATTGCCAGCCGGCTCGCGCCGATAAGTGCATGGGTCGAAATGTGGAAATACAACGGCGCGCTTCTTCCGCCGCGCGGATTTGCCTTTGCCGTTTACGAGGTGGCACCGCGACATTTGCTCCTGATTTACGCGCTGCATTTAAAAAGCAACCGAGGAGAAATCAGCGAGGACGAGGCTATTCGAGAGGAATCAATGCGGCAGCTCAGGGCACATATCGCCGCCATGAATGCCGCTTATGGAAAGCTCGGGACAATCACATGGATTGTAGGAGGCGACTTCAACACTTCTCCAGATGACCCGCGTTTCGCACAGGAAATGACAACGCGCCGGCTCCTCGCGGATGGCTTTTCCTGGGGCTGGCAGAATGTGCCGTTTTCGCAGCGAATCACACTGCCAGCGGACAAATTTTTTCCCTCCGCCTGTTTTGATCATATTTTCTTTCGCAACGCGAATCTCATTTCCGCACGGGTCATCCCGACCTCAAAACGATCGAGCGATCACCGGGCAATTTTTGGCTCCTTTCAGTTGCCGCGATAGTTTTTATCGTGGGCGGATTGCGCTTTTTTTGCCCACGATTCGCTATTAAGCAGACCGTTGAGGCCCCTCCTCGTCCAGGAATTTGCCGGGATTCAAAATGTCGTCCGGATCGAGTGTGCGCTTAATGGCCTGATGGAGCGTGCGCGCAACGTCGCTCGTCGCGTCCGGCCACCACCGTTTTTTGGCCAATCCGATTCCGTGTTCACCCGTGATTACGCCACCCCATGCGAGTACCTGCGCGAAAAGCTGATCGAGCGCGCTCTGCACTTTTTCGCGCACTACCTCCTCTCGATTATAGCGGTCCGCCATGATGTTGACGTGAATGTTGCCGTCGCCTGCGTGGCCGAAACAGGCAATCGGAAATCCTGAGCGCGCGGAAAGTGCCTCGGCAAATTGGATCAAATCAACCAGACGACTTCGTGGGACGACGATGTCTTCGTTCAGCTTTGTCAATCCCGTTGCGCGAAGCGAATTGCTAAATTGGCGCCGAAGTGCCCAGAGCCGCTCGCAGTCGGCTTCATTGTTGGCGATTTCGAGCGTGGTCGGATTTCGGCTGGCGATCAGGTCGCGGACCTTGCCCATCTCCACGTCGACAGTTTCTTCCTGGCCATCCAGATCCACCAATAGATGCGCGTTGCCTGCGGGCACATGGGTCGCGCCGGAATCTTGGCGGGCCGCTTCCAGCGTGAAGTGATCCGCGATCTCCAATGATGAGGGTAAAAAGCCCAGCGCAAAAATCTTCTGCACAGTTGTAGCCGCTTCCGACATCGTCGTGAACGAGGCGGAGATCGTGCTACGCGACGGAGGCAACGGTAAAAGCTTCAGGATAATTTCGGTCGTAACACCGAGCATTCCTTCGGACCCGGTGAATAAACCGATCAAATCGAAGCCAGTTTTGTTCTTGTGGACACGGCCGCCCGTACGCAGCACCTCACCATTGGCTAATACAATCTCGAGCCCGACGACGTAATTACGCGTCACGCCATATTTCAAACATCGAGGCCCGCCGGCGTTGGTGGCAACATTCCCGCCAATTGTGCAATGCTCGAAGCTGGCTGGGTCGGGGGGATAGAATAGCTTCTTCTCGCGGGCCGCTCGCTTGAGGTCAGCCGTAATGACTCCGGGTTCGACGACCGCGACCGCATCCTCAAAATTGATATCTTTAATGCGATTCATGCGCGCCAAGGAAAGCGCCACTCCCGACCGAACCGGCACGCAACTGCCAACGTAGCCGTAGCCTCCGCTGTGCTCGTCGAGTGTCTCGGCATCGTTGGCAACAGCGTTGTTGCCTAATAACTGCCGCAACTGCTCCACCAGCGACATTACGGATCAGCTGGGTGGGATGATTCGATAATGTCGCGACCGCTCGTCCATCCGAATCAATAGCGGTTCAGCCTTTGAGTGGATGACGGGCCGCCTGCTATCAGAGCCGGCAAAAGTTTCCACTGCTTCCATTGAATCGAATCGAAGCAGAGTGAGAAACTCCACTTCATCGCCATCCTTGCGAATGAATAACTCGGCGCCATGATAACCGGCAATCTTTCGTTGTGCGATTCCAGGAAAAATCTCCTCCCGCAATAGGCGTTCATACGTCTTCGCCTCGGACTGTTTCGTCCATCCGTGCCAGATGCGTGCAATCATCCCGCTACATTCCGATGATCTGGTAACCGCCATCGACGTAGATGACCTGGCCGGTAATCGCGGCTGCGCCGTCGCTTGCAAGAAAAACGCCGGTTGTGCCGAGCTCCGACGGTTCACAGCTCCGTTTCAGAGGGGCGCGCTCCTGGTAGTGTTTGAGCATTTGCATAAAGCCGCTGATGCCTCGAGCGGCAAGGGTATTTACCGGGCCTGCGGAAATGCAATTTACGCGAATCTTCTTGGGACCAAGATCGTAAGCAAGGTAACGCGTGCTCGCTTCCAGGGACGCTTTGGCCACGCCCATCACGTTGTAATGGGGCACAACTTTCTCCGCCCCATAATAGGTCATAGCGACTATGCTGCCGCCATTCACCATCATGGGCGCCGCCTCGCGCGCGAGCGCGACGAGCGAATACGCACTGATATCGAGTGCAGTGCGGAAGGCTTCACGGCTGGTATTGACGAATTCGCCTTCGAGCGCCTCCTTCGGAGCATAGGCAACCGAATGAAGCATCAAATCCAATTGATTGGTCTCGCCGTGGACTTTTTCAAAGAAAGCGGAGATCTCAACGTCGCTTGAGACATCACATGGAAAAAGTGGTGTCCCTTCCCCAAACTCGCTGACCAACAACGCCGACTTTCCCGGCAAGCACTTGGTCGGTCATACGCCGTGACGATACGCTGCTTTGCCTGGTCGCAAAGATTACTGCTGCGGCGCGCGGGCAAGAATGTGTTTGATCCCGCGAATTGGAATGACGACCCAGTCCGGCCGGTGATTTAATTCGTAGCCGATCTCGTAGACGGCTTTATCGAGCAGATAGGCTTCGAGGGCAATTTGCAGGTCGGCTTCGCTTCGCGGAATGAAAAGCGCGTCGGCCGTCGCCGTGAGATAGCTTTGCAAAAATGTGCTGCTGATTTCGCGATACCAAACGTCGGCCCATTTTTCCAGGAATGGAACATCCTCGTGCCGCATGGCCGGCTGCCAGAGCGCGCTGTAAGCGGCATATTGGAACGAGCGCATCATTCCAGCGACATCACGTAGGGCCGAACGCTTCAGTTTTCGTTCTCCGAGCGGACGCGCCGGTTCGCCTTCGAAATCGAGAAACACAAAATCGCGTCCGGTATAGAGCGCCTGTCCGAGATGAAAATCGCCATGGATTCGGATTTTGTGGGCAGCCGACCGTTGTTCGAGTAGACGGCGTTCTTGCGCGAGAATTTGCTGTTCAGCCGAGAGAACATCTTCCGCTTCTGCGCGGAATGATTCCGAAAGGTCTCCCAGTTTTTTTCGCAACGTTTCAAAAGCGCGCCGCAGCGAGGCGCGCATGGACTGGACGACGCTCCGTTGGGCCATCGCATTAAAAGGCTCCGGCGCGAACGCTGGATCGTCTGTTTCCGAAGCCAGGGCGCGATGCAGTTCCCCCGTCCGTTGACCAAGCAGGCGCGCTTTCTCCGGGTAGATTCCGCCAATCAATTCTTGAATCTGGGCCGGCAACACGCCGTTACTTAGGTCGGCTTTACGCGAAAGCACGCGCTCATAATAGCTGCCGACCGAATCGAGGGTGAACTTCCAGGCATCACCTTCATTTGCGATAGCCGATTGGATGAGCGCTAGCACCATCTGGCTGTTGCCGCTACGATATTCGAGCATTCCGGCGAAGGCGGGCACATTTGGAAATCCCGCGCGTTCGGTCAGGAAGCGAGTGATCTCGACATCGGGATTAATCCCTTCTTCCAGTTTCCGGAAGACCTTGAGGAAATATTGGCCGCCGAAAAGGATGGAAGAGTTGCTTTGTTCCGCGCTCATTACGTTTGAGGTCGCGCTCAAGTCTTCCGCGTTTGCAAATTTTGTCGTGGCGCAGCCCACCACCTGGCCACGTGCGGCACGGAGTTGTCGCTGCTGGCGGATGGCCTGGTGAATTTCCGTGCGATAGCTCGAGTTAAAAATCGCGTCGTGCAGGACCGCGTTGCTTCCATCGAACTCGGCGATGATCGACTGATGGGCCTCGCGCGAGATTTTTCGCGCCTCTTCGTCGCGCGCGATTTCCAGCGGCAGGGCATAGATTTCGCCCGCACCTTCGGTGTAATTCACTTCGATCAGGGTGTGCCGCGCGGCATCGGGTCTTTCGGCAACAGCCGGATCATCGAGAATCCGCAGATCGCGGATGGTGCGTGCCTTCGATCCGAACCAGCGGCAACCAATGATATATTCAGGAAGAATCTTGCGTTCAAGCTCGCGACGCGGTGCCCCGCTAAGAAGAGCGGAAAATTCCGGAGCGGATGCAATTTGCGGAACCCGACTGCGTCTGCGTATCCGAGTTGCGCTGGGGGATTGCAAGACGAACCAATAATGCCCGTGCGGCCCAAGGGTCAGCGGATAAAGCGCTCTTCTGATCGCCGGAAAACGATTACGGCTGAAGAGTTCCACTGGAACCCAGCCGGCGAACTCCGAGAGGTTAATTTCGACCGGTTGGGCAAACCGCGACAGATTCACAATGACGACGATTGTTTCGCGGTCGTAGCGACGCAGAAAGGCAAGCACTTTGGGATTCTCCGGGAAGAGGAACTCCAATGTTCCGCGCGAAAATGCCTTATAATTTTTGCGCATGGCAATGACGCGACGCGTCCACCAGAGCAAGGACGAGAGGTTCTTTTGCTGATTTTCGACGTTAATCGCTTCGTAGTGATATTCCGGATCGATCGTGATCGGGAGGTAAAGTTGCTGCGGGTTGGCGCGAGAAAAGCCGGCGTTGCGGTCGGCGCTCCACTGCATCGGCGTGCGACAGCCATTGCGGTCGCCCAAATAGAAATTGTCTCCCATCCCAATCTCATCGCCGTAGTAGAGCACCGGTGTGCCCGGCATGGAGAAGAGTAGGATGTTGAGCAGCTCGATCTTGCGACGGCTGTTCGCCAGCAGAGGCGCAAGACGGCGCCGGATACCCAGATTGATCCGTGCCGTGGGATCGTTCGCGTAAACCCGCCACATATAATCGCGTTCTTCGTCTGTCACCATCTCGAGCGTGAGCTCGTCGTGATTGCGCAAAAACATGGCCCACTGGCAGTTCTCCGGGATCGGCGGTGTCTGCTCGAGGATGTCGACAATCGGAAACCGATCCTCCATTTGGAGGGCCATGAACATTCGCGGCATGAGCGGGAAATGAAAATTCATGTGCGACTCGTCGCCATTTCCGAAATAGGCGACGGCGTCTTCCGGCCATTGATTTGCTTCAGCCAGAAGCATTCGGCCGGAGAATTTCGCATCGATGTGGGCGCGTAGCTTTTTCAAATAGACGTGCGTCTCAGGCAAATTTTCGCAGTTCGTCCCTTCGTGTTCATAGAGGTAGGGAACCGCGTCGAGACGGAGGCCGTCGACTCCCAGGTTGAGCCAAAAATCGCAAACCTGCTGCACTAGATCGTGCACGGCGGGATTATCGAAATTCAAATCTGGCTGGTGGGAGTAGAAGCGGTGCCAGTAGTAGGATTTCGCGATTGGATCCCAGGCCCAATTCGAAGTTTCAAAATCTTTAAAGATGATGCGCGCGTCTTTGTATTTTTCCGGCGTATCACTCCAAACGTACATTTCGCGCTCAGCTGAGCCCGGTTTGGCGCGACGAGATTTTTGAAACCAGGGATTCTGATCTGAGGTGTGATTGATGACCAGCTCCGTGATCACGCGCAATCCCCGCTCATGCGCGGCATCAAGAAACGCGCTAAAATCCTCCAGCGTTCCGTAGTGTGGATTAACGTCGAAATAATTCGCGATGTCATAGCCGTCATCCTTGAGCGGCGACGGATAGAACGGCAGGAGCCAGAGCGAGTTGACACCGAGTTCCTGGAGATAATCGAGCTTTTCGATCAGCCCGCGAAAGTCTCCAATCCCATCTGCATTTCTGTCGTGAAACGTCTTGACGTGCAGCTCGTAAATGATCGCGTCTTTAAACCAAAGTGGATCGGACGAGGACATAAATGACACTCTTGGCACGATGCCGCGGTCATGCAACGTCGAGCACCATTATTGCGAATTCTTCATACCGCCGGTAGACGCCGGATCAGTTTCGCACTAAGACTGCCTCTTTCCGCCAACGATTTCGAATGACCAGAGCGTGAGATCCCGCAAGCGTTTATCTAAAGCCGAGGAGGAGTCTGAAACCCCGGAGCGACTGTCCACCAGCGTGCCGGAGCTTGAGCCCGGCGCCCCGACCGATTTGGAACTCATGGCCGGCATTCAGGCCGAAGATCCGGAAGCGCTCTCAAAACTATACGATCGCTACAATGGAATTATTAAGGCCCTGATTCTTCGCGTCATTCACAATGAAGCGGAGGCAGATGACTTGCTGCAAGAGATCTTTATGGAGATCTGGAACCAGGCGAAAAACTTCTCCGCGCAAAAGGGTAAGCCGCTGGGTTGGATGGTGACGCTGGCTCGGCGGCGCGCTATTGACGGATTGCGTAAAAAACAGGCTTATGCCCGCGCCGAAGAACGACTTCAGCAAGAAACCGAGCAACAGCCGGACGCTTGGGTTCACAATGCCACGGAGGAGGAAATCGCCATCGGCGATACGCGCGTGCTTATCCGCCGAGTCATCTCTGTCCTTCCGCCCGCCCAACAACAGGCCATCGAGCTGGCGTTTTTTCGCGGAATGAGTCAGCGCGAAATCGCGGCAAATACGAATACACCACTAGGCACGGTGAAGACTCGCTTAGAACTAGGTCTGAAGAAGATCTACGACGGCCTGAAGGAACTGCGCGATGAACTTTGAGCAGTTTCAAAATCAGGCTCGGCTGTTCGTGATTGGCGCCTTAGACGAAGAGGAAGTTTCCGAATTTGAGAAAGCGCGGCGAAAATTCGGACAAAAAGCGGAAGATTTTATCACGAAATGTTACTCGTTGAGCGAAGCCTTTGCTCTTAGTTTAAAGCCAGCGAAAGCGTCCGATCAGATTAAAGCTCGGCTGATGGAGATGGTGCGGGATCGCAAGAAAGCTTAGTCTTCGTCGGGGCAGGCGGCGATCTCGCGCAAAATAAACTCCTGAAGGAAACCGTAGAAGTTGACTTGAAATAATCCCAAATCGCGCCGGCTGCCAAGAGGCGAACGGAAGTGATCGGAAAGCTCGTGTTCAGTAAAATTATAGCTGGCAGCAATTGCTAGCCGGGCTTGATTGAGAGCGTTCAGCCAGGCGTCGGCATGCGCGAGCGGGATTCTGAGGGTGCAATTCGCGAATGGTTTTTTCTTGCAATGTAATTGTTCCAAGTCCTGACGAACCGTTTCCGTCGCCGATTGAAACAAGCGTCGCAGTTCAGGTACAATATAAAGTTTCCATTCAGAACGAAACTCCTTCTCCTCCGCCCCAGCGGGGGCGCTGAAGAGACGCTCTTCGGCCGCGGGCGATTTCTTGGTATCTACGCTATCCGGAATCTGCCGCAATAATTCTGCGAGAAACGGGTCAAGTTCGCGAATCTCAAGGCTCTCGTTTTGACGACAAATTTCCATCACCCTGCTTTTTCGATCGTAGCAAGCAATAAGTATGCGTGTAGTTGCTGGACATAAAGCTCAGCGCGTTCCCGGACGCCGCTCCATAAAATCGATCGCCCTTTTTGGTGCACTTCCAGCATGTGCTTTTCTGCCCGCTCGCGCGGATAACCGAAGACCCGCTGAAAAACCATCGTTACGTAAGTCATCAAGTTTACCGGATCATTGTGGACGACCACGTTCCATGGCGCCTGAATTTCCCCCTTAGTCGCCACCTCCTTTTCGACGGTCGGTGTCTCGATGGTTCCCTGAGCTATCACCGGATATTCCATCAACTGAGACGCGCTTCGTGCCTCGTCCTCCCGACGCTGCCCGCTCATTAATCAAACTAACACGCGGGCTTGTCCGTTCAAACCGCCTGTGGCTTTTTCAGGCGTTTTTCACGACGGAGTACGTCGCTCAGCAGTTGATCCTGGACCTGATGCATAGCCGCTCGGGCACGCGCCGATGCGTCATCAAATCCGCAGAGATGCAGCAATCCGTGCAAAATGTAGAGCCGCAATTCATTTTCCGTAGTGCTGCCAAACGCCCGGGCCTGACGGCGCGCGGTTTCCGCGCTGATCACGATTTCGCCATGATGAAAAGTGAGGACATCGGTTGGTCCGGGAACGCCGGAGAATCGCTGATGCAATCTCGCCATTTGCCGATCACCAATAATGACGACGACGATCATCGGGATCGAAGCCGATCCAGATCGAAGCCGCTTGTGCCTCCAGGCTAATGCGCAGGCGATCTCCGCGAACGACTGGAGCTCTGATAATCGAATTTTAATGGATCGCTGCACATCTCGAACTTGGATCGATGGCGGACGCTCGCCCTGTTTCATTGGCGCCGGCTATTTAGCGATTTCAGAATTGCGTACAACTGCTCGAGCCGCGGAACGCTCGCGCCAGCCGCTTGCGCGCGCCGGAGCGGTTCACCCCAAATAGCTTCCACTTCGAGTGTCCGTCCGGCTTCGAAATCAAGCAGGGTCGACAGTTTGTAAGCACCCATTGTTTCCGTTCGTTTCATCTGCTCGAACGTGACGTTGGCCGGCAAACGATTTCCGCACGCCCCAGCCGCGAGGATTACTTCATCCATCAAACGAAATGCCGAAAGTCTGAGGGAATCATCCTGCAAAATGTCCTGCGTCGTAATTCCGCCAGCCGCGATGGAAAGTCCATTGAATGGAACGTTCCAAACCAATTTATGCCAGCGTTCGCGCATAAGATTTTCGACCACGTCACAGGTAATGCCGGACCGTTTAAATTCCGACGCAATATCCTGGGTTCGGGGTTTAGGAAATCCGGTGAACTCACCGATCGTGAGATGTCCATAATCGAAGTGCTCGATCACGCCGGGTGAAACGCGGTTGAGACAGATAAAACACAGACCACCGATTACCCGCTCGGCGCCGAAATATCGTGCGAGAAACTCTTCGTTACCCAGGCCGTTTTGGAGGGTGAGCAACGCCGTCGTTTCATGTAACAACGGTGAGATCAATTCCGGCAAGAGGTCGTTATTTGTCGCCTTGAGAGCGATGAGCACGAGGTCGCAAGGTCCGATCGCCTCCGTTGTTTTGTAGGCACGAACCTTGGCCAGATGGAAGCTTTCCTTCCTGCCGCGAACGTCAATTCCGAGTTGGTTAATCTCCTCCAATCCGCTCCGCACCAAAAAATGCACGTCGCGGCCGTGGTAGGCCAGCTTGCCGCCGTAGTAGCTTCCGATCGCGCCGGAGCCGACGACCGCAACACGAAAATTCATGAAGAAAAAAACAACCGCTTTTCTTATTTTCGGCTAGATCTGGAACAAGCCTATCACTTCGAGGACAAAGTGCTGAATGCTACACTGAGTTCCCAGGGTTTGTTCGCGCTTATTCAACCGTTCAATCACTCCGCGACGCCAATAAAGAGCAATGATTTCTCACGCTGGCGGTCGTGTTTCCGCCTGGAAATTTCGGGTAATCAGACGCGCGCCTTTGTTGAACGTCACGTACGACCACGCCCATTGCAGCAAAACAACAATGCGATTTCGAAAACCGACCAGAAAAATGATGTGAACAAAAAGCCAGACGAGCCAGGCGGGAAATCCGCTCAAATGCACCGCGTGCAAATCGGCGACAGCTTTGTTGCGGCCAATGGTGGCCATGCTGCCTTTATCAAAATACCAAAAGCGTTGCGGCGGACGACCCTCGATCATCCCGAGAATGTTCCTGGCCGCGTGCCGCCCTTGCTGCATCGCTACCGGCGAAACGCCCGGAAGCGGTTCTTGATATTGATTGGTGAAATTAGCCAAGTCGCCGATGACTTGTACTTCTGGGTGACCAGGAATCGTGAGGTCATCATTGACGATGACACGGCCGACTCGATCGACCGGAACACCAAGCGATTTACCGACAAATGACGCATTGTTGCCGGCAGCCCAAATCTTTACTCGGGACCGGATATACTCGTCGCCTACTCTTAACCCCTCCTCGGTCAAGTCGCTCGCGCGCACGCCCGTGCGGACTTCGACGCCGAGATCTTGCAATTGCTTCATCGCGCTGTTTCGCAAGTCTTCGGGGAAGGCAGCAAGCACTTGCGGCTCGCTTTCGATCAAAATGACACGTGCTTTGGAGGGATCGATATAGCGGAAGTCGCGTGCCATGGTATAACGCGAGATCTCGGCGATTGCGCCCGCCATCTCCACACCTGTCGGTCCGCCGCCGACAATCACGAAGGTCATCGCTCCGCTCCGCTGGGCGGCGTCGCCCGTATTCTCAGCGTACATTTTTTCGGCGTATTCAAATGCCATCAAAATTCGGCGCCGAATTTCGACTGCGTCCTCGAGACTTTTCAAGCCGGGGGCCAGGCGCTCCCATTCCGGATGCCCGAAATAGGAATGCCGTGCCCCGGTCGCGAGAATCAGGTAATCGTAAGTGACGCGCAAATCACCGGTATGAACAAGGCGCTTGTTGACATCGACTGACTGTACCTCACCCAGAATAACCTCGACTTTTTTACAATCGTGCAAAATTGCTCGCACCGGGGCCGCAATATCGGCCGGTGACAAGGCCGCAGTCGCGACCTGGTAAAGTAACGGCTGAAACAGATGGTAATTAGTTCGATCAAGAACGGTGAGTTTTACCTCTTCGCACGCGAGCTTTTTCGACGCTTCAAGTCCGCCAAATCCCGCGCCGACAATCACAACTCTCGGCCGTTGTTCATCTGGCATCGGACAATGTTGCGAGAATGAACGCGGTCGCAGCAAATTTGTTTCAAGTCGGGACGACTACGCCTTTTTCGCGCGGAATGCTGCTAGTGTCATCGCAAGCTGCGTAAACAAATGCCCCTCCCGGTTCGCCGTCCGGCGGACTCGTCCCGTGGCGAGCTCGGACGGAGGGATTTCACGAACCGAGTATTAACGACCGCGAGGTCTCTTCGCATACCCTGGGGATGGTGATGCTTTTCTTTCAAACGCTCGTATGCGGGTGCTATCGCGTCGCCGTAATTGCGTCAGCAGTCGCCGAGTGACACAAAGCAGTTGTCCCAACGCCGCTCCGTTGTAGATTGCGCGCCTTATGCCGAAACCGATCGCTCGCAGCAAAACGCGCAAATCAGTCGCAAAGCGCTTTAAGCTGACAGCATCTGGCAAGATCCTGCGGTCGCGCGCCTCTCGTCGTCATCTTCTATCGGCAAAGAACGCCAAGAAGAAGCGTCAGCTTGCCAAGATGGGTCGCGTGGACCGAACCGACGTGGCACGAATCAAAGCAAACTTGCCGTTTTCTTAATAACGGTACTGCGGCAAAGGTGCGGTTTCTTCCCGTTGGGTGCGGGTGGTGGTCGTTGTCGTTTCGGTGACTCGGGCAATTTCCGGAGACGGCTGGGGACTGTAAAGGTCACGCCTGTTTGCCAAAGTCGTGCAGGACGTCTCGAGCGCCAGCAGCAGCAGAGCAGCCACGGTTTTCATCGCGCCGATGCAAGCAGTTCGCATTCACCCTGTCAACGCCGACGCGATTTGCGTCTGGCCCGAACGGTTCGATATTTGTTTTCCGTCAGGGACTATGGACTGAGGGCTTACGAACCCCGCCAGGGCAGGAATGCAGCAACGGTAGTCTGACCCGCTTTGCCGTAGCTCTCTGGCGGATTTTGCTCATGAAGCTACTGAAAGTGAAGACGGCCCGCTTCGCCGAGGTGGTAGAGAAATGTGGCGAACCGGAAAGCTACACGCTTTGGCGCACGCCCAAGGAAGACCCTCAACTCAAAAAGCTTGTCGCGACCCATCACATCATGACAGTACGGAATGGCGGCGGCGCTGACTTTGGCGAAGTTGGATTGCATGAGCGCAAAGGTGCGATGTATCTCAAGTTTCCGAAATCGCTTAAGCGCTTCGAAGGCAAACGCATCGTCGGTATAAAATGGAATCTCGTGCGTTCATGAAAATGTTCAGCCAGGAAGAAGTGCTGCGATATTCGCGTCAGTTGAATCTGCGAGAGGTCGGCGAAGAAGGTCAACGTCGGCTTAAAAATGCAAGCGTGTTGTGCATTGGTGCCGGTGGCCTCGGCTCGCCCGCAGCCCTTTACCTTGCTGCCGCCGGTGTTGGCACAGTGGGAATCGTCGACAACGATGTTGTCGATCTGAGCAACCTTCACCGGCAGCTCTTGCACGGAACACGCGATATCGGTCGCAAGAAGGCGGATTCCGCACGCGAGCGTTTGCTTAACATCAACCCCGGGATCCAAATCAATATTCATCCCACTCGATTGTGTGCAGGCAATGCCATCGATTTGATCGGCGCTTACGACACCATCGTTGATGGCTCGGATAACCTGCCAACGCGCTATCTTTCGAGCGATGTCTGCGTCTGGCAGAAAAAGCCGAACATTTACGGATCAGTCCACCAATTTGAGGGCCAGGTTTCGGTCTTCGCCCCCCACCTCGGTGGCCCTTGCTACCGCTGCCTTTTCCCCGATCCGCCCCCAGCGGACGCCATTCCAAGCTGCGCGGAAGCAGGCGTGCTCGGGGTTGTTCCTGGATTGATCGGCGTGATGCAAGCCATGGAAGCAATTAAGCTCATCCTGGGGATTGGAGACAATCTAGTTGGCCGTTTGCTCCACATTGATACTCTCTCTTTGCGATTCCGTGAGTTCAAGCTCAAGCGAGATCGGGATTGCCCCGTCTGCGGCGAGGCTCCGAGCATCGTTGAACCGATTGATTATGAGCAGTTTTGCAGTGCCCGATCGGATACGAAAATCGCAGCCCTTTCCCCGATTGAGCTGAACGATCGACTTAAGAAAAATGAAAAGATTGCGCTAATCGACGTACGTGAACCCTTCGAATTCGAAATCGCTCGTCTGCCAAATGCGCGTTTGCTTCCACTGGGGAAAATCGCTACTGATTTCAACGAAATACCACGTGAAGGGACGGCCGTAGTGATCTGCAAGAGCGGAATTCGGAGTGCTCGTGCAATCGAATTTTTGCGCGGTCATGGGTTCGATAATCTGCTGAACCTCGAAGGCGGGATGGACGCGTGGCGCGAGCAAGTCGATCCGACAATGGTGAATTACTAGCAGTTTCGCCGTCGTGCTTGGCCGTCGCGGCAGACATCAGAGCCCGATGCGAGCGAGATTAATTGCCGCGCTCCCGCTGCTGATTATTGCTGGTTGCGACCGCATGATCACACCGCGCCATGTGCAACAGCTCAAAGACGCAGATGCCAAAGCGGTCTCCGGCGATTTTGCACGCGCGATCAGCCTTTATGAATCGGCTCTGGAGGATCGGCCGAGCGATGCGGAAGTTCATTACAAGCTCGGCCTGCTTTACGACGACAAGATAAACGATCCTCTCAATGCAATTCATCATTTCAAACGCTATCTCGCAATCGCGCCCGGCGGCCCGCACGCGGCCGACGTGAAGAATTTCGTGAAGCGGGATGAACTATCACTTTTAACCAGTCTGTCCGGCGATGCCGTGATGTCGCGCGCCGAGGCGACGCGGCTGCGAAACGAAAATTTGACCTTGCGGAAAGAGCTGGATGACGCGCGCGGACGCACTCATATCCCGCCAGAGCGAACAACCGCTTCTGCCAGAGATCCCAGGAATGACGATACAAACAGCCGCACTTACGTCGTGCAGCGTGGTGATACGCTTGCCTCGATTTCACGCAAGTTTTTCAAGACATCGACTCGCTGGAAGCAGATTCTCGACGCCAATCGGGGCGTAATTGATAATCCGAAGAAGCTCACGACAGGACAAACTCTAGTCATCCCACGCCGCTGAGGTCGTTCCCAGTGACACACGTGTGAACCTTTGGTGGGGTGATTGACTCCGAAAGCTTTCGCGAGTCGACCTCAACCGCCGCTACCATTTGCGGTGATCTGGTGCGAGCTTGGCTTTTTGCGGTCCGCCTCAGCATTCGTTTACGCAACAACTAGTACTCGAAATGGCAGGCGACAATTACGGTTTGCGAGAATCTGGCGGCGGTTTCCCCGATTTCGGAGGAGACGGCGTTGGCTGTGAGCGAATGGCGGCAACAACATCACGCGCGTCCAAGCCCGTGGGCGTGAAATCCGGATTGATAAGCTGCACTCCGGTTCGTTTCTGATCCTCAATTGCAGCGAGGATCAAATTCAAGCTGGGAAGTGGCCGGAATTTGGTGACCAGGGTGGCCGTCTTCATCAGCCGGTCGAGATCGATTTCGACCGGGTTCGGAAGAGTTTTCGCACCAGATTGCACAACGAGCATCTGCCCGGCTCGCACCGTGACGAATTGGGACGGCCATCGGCGGAGCGCAGCGCGGGCCGTTCCTTCGAGAATGATCAATTTATTGTAAGTGGCCGGGCGCGATTCAAACAGAAGAGTGGTGCCCGTGATCCCGACCGTCAGCACATCGCCATGAACGTGTGCGCCGCCTGAATCTCTTGGCACGCGTAAAAGAATTGCGCCGCTTTCGACATTAATGCTTCGTCCGCCGCGGTCGAAGCTGAAGATGCCGTTTGCGCCTACTCGCGTGATCGTCAGACCGGGAAAAGTGAGCTCGGCTCGCGAATCGGCGCCGGTGCGGAGAACCGTGCCATCGGTCACCTTGTCATTCAACGAAGCCGGACGCGGCGCTGTCTGCGCAGCAAGCAGCCTGACATCGTGGACAACCTGCGTGACTTGGGCTTCTTTTTTTTGCGCGCCGAACAACGGCAGCGCGACTATGCCAGCGAAAAGAAGAATCGCCCGGAAACGGCTGAAAGTGATCAAGGTATCGCTAAGACCAACGATCAACCCGCGCTGCGGCGGAATCAACCGCCCGGACCAATCGGCGGCGCCTGATTGAGCGGCTGCGGATTATTCGCACCGGCGCCCGCAAAGGTCCCAGTACGCGAGCCATTTCCCCCAAACCCGGTGTAATTTGGATTGTTCGTGAAAACATTTGCTGGGTTTTGCCCGCCGATGTTCACAACAACGCCATTGAAGATATTCACGGTATTACCGGCGATAGTCTTCGTGGCCGCGCCGCCGAGAGTCACATTAGCTACGAAATTCACCGTCCCATTGCTGCCCGGCGAGTAAAGCTGCAACGTTGTGTCGGCGGAAAGCGTACCGTTACCGACCGTGAGCACGCCCTTGCTGCCCAAAGCGGCGATTTTAATCACATCAGCGTGAGCATCGATCGTGTCGCCCGGATTTGGACCGCCGACATTGATTTGTCCAGCATCGCCGGTGTGCCGAATGTCGATCGATCCGCGATCTGCCACCAACCTGCCGTTCACGTTCGCGCTGCTGCTTGCGCCCGTAGCGAGAATCGTCACCTTCCCGCCTGGGCCAGGCGCAGCCGCATCGAGCAGGGCCAGCAGCTGCGCGGTGTTCGAAACATTGATTGCTAATCCGCTCGGCTTATTGCTCCTGAGCGCGAGATTACCGCCGGACCTGCTTAGGCGCCGCGGAGCGACACTCGAACGCGGTTGCGCAGAAGAAACTTCGATTCGGGACGAAACGCTCACGGCGCCATTAGTCGAATTAAGCGTTACATCTCCACCGTGACCGCTCGGTAACGCCGAATCGGGAATCCGACCCGAAGTCGCCTCGATATCCGAGTTTATGGTCAAATCGCCATTGGTATTGATCACGAGCGTGCCGCCACCACCAGCATCAAGAAAGCTCCCGTTACTGGCGAACCCACCGTCACCGCCGTTCAGTGTGAAAGATTCACGAATGTCGCCCGCGAGGCCAATGCTAAGTGAATTGGCGTTAATAGTGAAATTACCGTATCGGCGGTAAGAGTGTGAACAACGGTGGGCACAGTTCCATTGGCAAACGAGAACTGCCGAATTCCGCCTTGGCCGGCATTGATGGAGGATCCTACGACGTTCCTCGATGAAATGGTGCCGGCTGTTACAGTGCCGGTGGCACTGACAGAACTGAGCACATTTAAATCTCCACCTATGGTGATGTTGCCGCTGGCCAAAACAATCGCCGCATAAACACTTCCGCCCGCAATGATGTTCGAGCCGGCAGTTAAATCAGCGCTTTCAATGTTCGACACCGCCAAAATCGATCCACTGGCGTCAATCAGGCCAGAGAACGGCTTATCGCCGTTCACGATTGGAAGCTCCGCTCCGAAGATGTTGATGTCTGCTCCTGAAAGCGCGATAAAATTTGGGCCGAGAAAATTGATGTTCGCGGCGTGGAGTCCACCGGACCCGGCGCCAAACAGAATCAGATTCGAGTTGCTGAAATCGAAGGTAAACAAACTCGGGCTGATGAAATTGATGGTGTTGCCGTTCGCAACGATCGAGCTGCGCTTGGTTGGGCCGCCGCCGCTTGGATCCAAAATGTTGAGGGTCGCACCCGCATCGAGCTCGATCGTTCCTCCCGATGCCGGATCCGGAATCTTACTAGCATCGACGGTAATGTTTC
>QHNB01000191.1 GCA_003217965.1 Verrucomicrobiota bacterium
CCCTGTAAAGATCAGCGCTTCGCAGCCGAAAATCCGCGCTCAGATCGATGACGCGCGCACCGCGATCAAGCAACGGTTTAGCGAACTCTGCGGACACGCCATGAGGAAGAGCGAGAAAGACGATATCGGTATGACGCGCGATATTCGCTGAATCCAAATCACTGAATGAAATTGTGTCGGCCGTCGCGACTCGCGCGAATCGGGGAAAGACCTGGCTTAGCTTTTTACCAAGGTTTTGCCGTGAAGTAACGGCAGTCAGCTCGGCATCGGGATGGGCCAGCAGCAAACGAACCAGTTCTTCGCCGGCATAGCCAGAAACGCCTACGACTGCCACCCGGCAGCGGTCATTCGTTTTCACAAGGGCGGAATGCGTAATTCATCTGGGCTTGATTGCAACGAAACATTGTCGCGGCCCCGAAATTTTTCCGATAACGTCCGGGCATGGAATCTCTCTACGTCGTCGGCTTTGCCGTCCTCGCCGTCATCGCGTTCGTCTTGGTCATCATCCTTTTCAATTTTTTCGGCCTATGGTTGCGCGCGCGTATTGCCAACGCGCCGGTAGGAATCGGGAAGATGGTCGGTATGCGGCTGCGACGAGTCCCGGTTGGTCTGATCGTCGATAATCGAATCACTGCCGTGAAAGCCGGCATTGAAGTACCGAGCGATCCGCTCGAGGCGCACTACCTCGCCGGAGGCGATGTCAGCCAGGTGATCCTTGCCCTTATCGCCGCTGACAAAGCCGGCATCGCTCTCGATTTCAACCGCGCCTGTGCGATCGACCTCGCAACCAAAGGCACCGGCAAAACCGTGCTGGAAGCGGTCCGGACAAGCATTAACCCGAAGGTCATCGACGCACCGAATCCCGCGATGGGGCGGACCACAATCGATGGCGTGGCCAAGGATGGCATTGGCGCCAAGGTGAAAGCTCGCGTCACGGTTCGATCGCATCTCGACCGATTCGTCGGAGGCGCCACGGAAGAAACGATCATCGCGCGCGTGGGCGAAGGTATCGTCAGCGCGATCGGTTCGGCTGATTCTTACAAGGATGTGCTGGAGAATCCGGATCGGATTTCCAAAGCGGTTCTGGCCAAGGGCCTTGATAGCAACACCGCCTTCGAAATTTTATCGATCGATATCGCCGACGTTGATGTCGGCGACAACATCGGAGCCAAGTTGCAAAGTGAACAGGCGGACGCGGACAAGCGTGTGGCTCAGGCAAAAGCCGAAGTGCGCCGCGCCGCTGCGGTGGCGGTGGAGCAGGAAATGCGCGCTAAGACCCAGGAAATGCGCGCCAAGGTCGTGGAGGCTGAGGCGCTCGTCCCGCAAGCGATGGCGGATGCGTTTCGGTCCGGTAATCTCGGCATTATGGATTACGTCCGCATGAAAAACGTGCAGGCCGATACTTCGATGCGTGAGTCGATTGCCGGCACCGATAAGCCATCGGGAACACAGCCGAGCTGATGCACTTCGATCAAAACATTCTTTTCGTTGTCATTGTTGCGATCATTGGAATTTGGCGGCTGATCGCGCGTATCAAGGACGTGCTCAATCAATCACAGCGTGACAACCAGCGGCGGACATCCCAACTAAATCGACCACCACGACCGTTGGCGACGGACGGGAAAACGGACGAACAACGTGTGCGAGAATTTTTGGAAGCTCTAGGTCGGCCGACCGGATCGGCCCCGCCTTCGAAGGTTCAGCCACGGACAAGCCCTCCGCCGCGACCACTCGCGCCCATTCAACCGCCTCCGTCAATGCGTCCATTCTCGCCGGTCCTTGTCCAGCCGCGATCGCGGGCAAAGAAAGCGGTCTCCAGTCCGCCGCACCAATGGAGCAAATCTTTGGTGCCTGAGTCGGACGTGGTCGTGGCGACGTCGAGCCCGTCGATTGATGTAAATGAGCCCGGCAGATGGATCGCTCAAGAGCACGCCCAGAGTGCGCTATCGCCAGATGTTCCCAAGATACCCATTATCAAAGCGACGGACGAAACGGTAAACATCCGCGCGTCCGCCGAGACAATATGGAAGCCAGTGCTTCGCTCCCCGGACGGGATGCGCGCAGCTATGGTGTTGCGGGAAATTCTGGGTCCGCCGCGTGCGATGCACGACTTCGGCATCGCCTGAGGTTGCGCGGCAACCTTGTGACTTCAGGTCGGCCGCCGCCGGCAGAGCGGAACTGGCAGACGCGCTGGACTCAAATCCAGTAATCGCAAGATCGTCTGGGTTTGACCCCCCACCGGCAAATTAGTTGAGTAAGATTGCGGTCGAGATTCGCGTGCATTGCACATCTCTGTATAATGTCGGGTTTATGCTTATTAAATCACTGCGGATCGGTTTTGTTGGGATGGTTCTTTGTATTGCGAGTGCATGGGCTGCAACATCGGTCCTGCAAGGGAGTGTCAAAGATTCTCGGGGACGTCCGATAAAAGGCGCAGATGTTCGGATTGAATCGAAAGATGGCAGTAAATTGCTCAAAACGGTGAAAACGGATGCAAACGGTCGCTATGTCTCAGACGGTCTGCCAATAGATGTCTACCGGGTTACGCTGGTAGTAAATGGGGCTGTCAAGGCTTCGATCAGCAACGCGAAAACCAAGGTGGACGGGCCAACGCAACTGAATTTTGAATTGACACCAGCACCGTCATCGCAAGCAACCGCGGCGGCAAAGAGTGGAAAACATAAGGTCTGGGTACCGGCGCGCACAGGAAGCCATATGAACGGCACCTGGGTCGAAGTTGATGATACTGGAAGTTCGGCCGCGGATAGCTCGAACGTCCAAAGCGTTAGCGCCCAACAGCTCGAACGACAGGCTCATACCGCGGACGCGCCCGCACGCCCATAAGAAATTGTCGCGCGCAGTGCACATTACGGTACGGAATTGAGCCCTCGCGGCCGAACTCCTCTGCGATGTTGCTAACGCGGGTTCGTTAAAAGCGTTTTTTGAGCGCGACATAACAGAACCCTCTCGGCTCGTGCTTGAGCTGGGGCCCTAATTTCGTAGCTTCACGCTCCGCCGCCGGCGTGGCGGAATTGGCAGACGCGCTGGACTCAAAATCCAGTGATCGCAAGATCGTGTGGGTTCGATCCCCTCCGCCGGCACCTCTCACCGATCTCTTACGGACGACGGAATACCTTGTTTACATCCACGTCGCGCACGAGACCGCCGTGCGGGACGGCGCGTACATCATACAACCGGCCGGTGTACGGACTCCGCACCATCCCGGGTTGGCCAGCCGGAGTCGCGACTGGGTAACCGGCTTTCGGGACCGGACCGTAATTCGTGGCTTCCGATTCCCCGATAGCTGCACCGATGATTGCGCCGCCAGCCGCTCCCGCGGCGGCTCCCACTGGTTCCCCAACCACTGCCCCAGTGGCTGCGCCAGCAGCAGCACCCTTCCCCGCTGGTGTCCCACATCCCATGAGGCCTGCGATTAGGCCCGTCAATGCGGATAATGCTATCAGTCGATACGTCTTCATACTGGTTAAAACGGGGCCCAGGGTAGCACTGAGTGTTAGCTGGCTCATTCATCATCACCTAAACGCAGCCCGCCGATCACAGCGCAGCGCTATCCCGATGGAATGTACCCTTCTTCGCCGTGAATGTTAATATCGAGCCCCTGACGCTCAATTTCTGGTGCGATTCGCAGCCCGATCGTGGCGCGCACGACCGCAGCAATGATAGCGCTTCCGATGACCGCTAACACAATGGTAATTCCCATCGCCTTCAGCTGCTCGAGCCAAAGAGTGTGACCGACCACTGTTGCCAAGCCGTTCCGCTTCGCAACCGACGCTAGCAAATTTGGGTTGACTACGGCAGTCGCAAAAATTCCCGTGAGAAACGCTCCGAGCGTTCCACCGACGGCATGGATGCCGAAGGCGTCGAGCGCGTCATCGTAGTGGAACCACGATTTCAGCTTCGTGCAGGCGAAGAATGGAATTGCCCCTGCCAGGACGCCGATGATCATCGCACTGCTGGCGTCAACAAAACCGCAGGCGGGTGTAATGACGACAAGCCCGCCAACAGCCCCGGAGCAAAATCCAAGGACGCTCGGTTTACCGCGAAAAACCCACTCCAGCGCAGCCCAGGTCGAAGACGCGACCGCGGTGGCGAGCGTGGTACTCATGAAAGCGCTGGCTGCGATTCGATCTGCCGCTAGCGCGCTACCAGCGTTGAATCCGTACCAACCGACCCAAAGCATTCCCGTTCCAATCATGCATAGGACCATCGAATGCGGTGCCATGCTTTCTTTACGAAAACCAAGCCGTTGTCCCAGAAAA
>QHNB01000059.1 GCA_003217965.1 Verrucomicrobiota bacterium
GTCGAAATAATCCGAAGTGTAGAGCGGCGCGCCGCCGAGATGTTTGTCCGCCCAGCCGTCGATAAGCCACCGCACGTCCCCGACGATTGAATCGACATACTCCGTCTCTTCTTTCGTGGGATTGGTATCATCCATGCGGATGTTGCAAACGCCGCCAAACTCTCGGGCGATGCCGAAGTTTAAACAGATCGATTTGGCGTGTCCGATATGCAGATAACCATTCGGCTCCGGCGGAAAGCGTGTCACGATCTGCTGGTATTTCCCAGCCTGCAGATCCTCGGCCACAATCTCGCGTATGAAGTCAGTAGGAACTGAATGCTTGTTGCTTGGCTCGGGCATAATGACACCACGACGTTAATCATGGCCAATTTGGTTGTCATCCCGACCAGTGCCGACACCTGAAGGGAAAGTTCGCTCCGGGCTTGCGAAACGGGATTCCTCGAGTTTGGCTCACAGTGAGTGCGATCCGATGAAGTCAGTCTACACACTCCAAGATCTGCAGAACTGGCGTGAGGTCGCGGACGATATGGACCCGCCAATTCAGTTAGGTGTTTTCGGCGATCCAGTCGCCCATTCGCTTTCGCCACAAATACAGAACGCGGCCCTCAAACACGCCAAGATCGACGTGCAATATGCGGGATTTCAGATACGGCCTGACGAACTGCGCGAAGCGCTACAGCTCGCGCGCGAACAGCGGTTTTCAGGACTCAATCTCACCATTCCTCACAAAATCGCCGCCGTCGATTTGATGGATTCTCTCGATGAACCGGCCAAAAAGATTGGCGCAGTCAATACCGTCCGGATCACCAGTGGCGCATTCGAGGGATTCAATACCGACGGCGAAGGATTTGGACGCGCGATTCGCGACAATTTCGCGATAGACTTGCGCGATCTTCGGGTGCTCGTCTTGGGTGCGGGCGGCGCTGCGCGCGCCATCGCTTTTCACTGCGCATGGGAAAGATGCGAGCGGCTAGTGATTGTGAATCGCGATCTGAAAAGGGCGAAACGATTAGTGGAGGAGCTTCGTCCGGATTTTATCGGGCCGCGCGTACTCGGTCCGGTCGCTCGGCTCGAGGCGGTGCCATGGGATGAAGGCGCGATCCGCTTTCAACTGGCAAATCTCGATCTCATTGTGAATGCAACTCCTCTTGGATTACAGCCGCGCGATCCTTCGCCGATCGCTGCGCGGGCGCTTGCGCCGCATTTGATGGTTTTTGATACCGTATATGGGATGGGGAAGACCGCTTTGGTTCGGGCTGCCGAAGAAGCAGGCGCGCGGGTGGCTGATGGGCGTCTAATGCTGCTGCATCAAGGTGCAGCCGCGTTTGAAATCTGGTTCGACCGCCCTGCTCCGCTTGCGGCAATGCGTGATACTCTGAAATAATCGATCGATTGTCCGGGCGGTTCAGTGAACCGCCCCTACCAAAGCGCCGGCAACCGGACCGCCGTTGCAATCACGTCCACCCATTCGAAATAGAGTCGCCGGCGGTAGGGGCGATTGACCTCAATCGCCCATTGGCGCCTCGGCGAACGACCTACCGGTTTTCCTTGGCCATTTCCCGACCGCGAGCGGCCGCCGCTTCGACAGCAGCGCTAATTCCAGCGGCGGTCGAATGCTGCTCCATCACTTGAAGACCCGCAGCTGTGGTCCCGCCGGGCGTTACGACCATTGCAATGAGTTCCTCAGGCGTTTTACCGCTGGTCAGCGCGAGCTCGGCTGCCCCGGAGATAGTTTGGGCTGCAAGTTGCAAGGCGTCTTTCTCATTTTTCAAGCCAGCCTTGGTACCTCCCGCCGCGAGCGCTTTTATCATCGTGTAAACGAAAGCCGGTCCGCTTCCGCACAAGGCCGTGACGGCGTCGATTTCGCCGTCGTCGACTTCGACCGCAATGCCGATTGCATTGAAAATTGTGCGAACTTTTTCTCGATCGTCACTCGTTGTTCTGGAGCCGACCGCGAAAGCAGAAGCAGCGTGACCAATGGCACTCGGCGTATTCGTCATAACCCGCATCACGCGGGCAGGTGTTACCGCCTCGATGTTTTGGATGCGAACACCCGCGGCCAAAGAAACGACCAGCTTGTCTTCAACGCCACCACCGATTTCGCGCAAAATCGGCAAAACCATCTGCGGTTTAACTCCAAGGAAAATGGTCTCGGCCGTGCTGGCGAGGTGGCGATTGTCGTTAGCAATCGCGACGCCGACCTCGTTTTGTAACAGACTTCGCGTTTCGACGTTCGGCTCGCTGACAATAATCTCCTGCGGTCGACAAAATTCCCTCAAAAGGACACCGCGAATAACCGAGCCGGCAAGCTTGCCCCCGCCAATAAAACCAAGTTGAAAATGCGATTCGCTCATTTGTGAATCAGTCCGCCAGGGCGATATTATTCAGTGGTAAGTGCAGGTGTAAACTTCGCTCCGAGCCGGAGTGGCATTGATCCAAGCCAGAGTGGCATTGGTCCGAGCCGGCCGGGCGTTGATCTAGCGGCGGATCTCGCTGAGCTTAAACGCGAGCGTAACGCCATCATTCTTGCGCATAATTATCAGGTGCCCGAGCTGCAAGATATCGCGGATTTCGTCGGTGATTCGCTCGGGCTAAGTTATCAGGCGGCGAAAACGGACGCAGACATCATTCTCTTCTGCGGTGTCCATTTCATGGCCGAGACCGCAAAGATTATCAATCCGACCAAGCGCGTCATTCTGCCCGATCTGGATGCCGGTTGCTCGCTCTCGGAATCGTGCCCGCCAGAGGCGCTCGCGGCTTTCCTGAAGAAGAACGCGGACAAGAACTATTACGTTATCGCTTACATCAATTGCAGCGCCGGCGTCAAAGCGCAGAGCGACGTCATTTGCACAAGCGGTAATGCGGAGAAGATCGTGAAGGCCGCTCCGAGCGATCGCAACATTCTCTTCGTCCCAGATCAGAACCTCGGCGCGTGGGTTATGGAACGGACCGGCCGCAAAATGCATTTGTGGCGGGGGACCTGTTACGTGCATGTCGAGTTCACGGCGCGCAGTATTCGCAAGATTCGGGAAGAGTATCCAGGCGCACCGGTGGTGGCGCATCCGGAATGCACCTACGCGGTGCGCATGCTTGCCGACGAAGTTTGTTCAACAGAAAGGATGATCGCGTTCTGCAAAAATTCCCCAGCGCGCGAGATCATCGTCGTTACGGAAGCGGGAATGCTGCACCGGCTGAACAAGGAAATCCCCGACAAAATATTCATTCCCGGCCCGACCGAGCATTGTGCATGCGCGGAATGTCGATTCATGAAAATGAATACGCTGGAAAAAGCATTTAATGCGTTGCGGGATCTTGATCCGGAAATCATTTTGCCGGAACCGCTCCGCAAACGCGCGGAAGCACCGATTCTGCGGATGCTCGAGCTGAGTCAGTAACGCATTCTGTCATTGCGAGCATAGTCGCGGCGCAGACGGCTAAACCGGTGATTCTGCCAATGCTTGAGCTAAGTAAGCAGCTGCGATCCAACGGCTTGTAGCCGCCTCGCTCTGTCGAGGCGTCTCGCGCGCAGACACGGCGACACAGCGCCGTCGCTACAGGCACTCCGGTTGGTGATCGCGCGCCTGACGAAAGGACAAGGAGCGACAGCGAGCGAAGACTCTCGTTATTCTGTTGTTG
>QHNB01000060.1 GCA_003217965.1 Verrucomicrobiota bacterium
TACGGGCGCTGAGAGAGCGCTAATTTGCGGAGGAAGGTTTGAGCGTCAACTAAAGCCATCGGGTGATCGCAACGGAGCTGCTGATGCGATGCAACTATCGTGGCGATCAG
This sequence comes from Verrucomicrobiota bacterium, assembly GCA_003217965.1. Lineage (GTDB taxonomy): Bacteria > Verrucomicrobiota > Verrucomicrobiia > Chthoniobacterales > UBA10450 > AV69. The sequence goes on from QHNB01000060.1 coordinate 111, forward strand.
GCAGCTTGTTCTAGCGTGCGCTAGGAAGCGCCTCGACAGAGCGAGGCGGCTACAACGCTATCGCGGCGATCAGGCAAGCGGAGCCTACGGCGACGCAATACATTCCGCTGAGACAGCGGACGCTACAGCAAGCTAGCCGACGCAAACAGAGTTGCTCGCATCGATAAGTGTGGCTGAAATCACAATGCGGCTTGCTGCTATCGGTCCTGATACCAATCGGTACGCGTCAGCGGCAGCTGTGCCCCGCCCCGGTCGTCGAGCTTTGTCAAGAGGGCCTGATAGACAGCAATATGACCGCGCCGGAAGCCGTGGCCGGAGCCAGCCAGATAGAGACGCCACACGCGGTAGGTCTCCTCGGGAACAAATGCGAGTGCGGCGCTGTGCTGGGCTTCGAGCCGCCGCAACCAATGCTCCAGCGTCAGCCCATAGTGTTCTCGCAGATTTTCTACGTCGCGAATCTCGAAGCCGGACGATTCGCCGGCCCGTAACAGAATCGAGAGAGGTGGAATATCACCTTCCGGAAAAACGTAGCGCTCAATGAAAGAGTCATTCGCATGACTGCCGGGCCGCGGAACGATGCCTTCACCAATCGCTTGATTCATAAAAACGCCGCCTGGTTTGAGCAGGCCTCGCACGATTGCAAAATAATTCGGCAACTGTTCGCGACCTACATGTTCTGCCATGCCAATGCTGACGATCGCATCGTAATGTTCAGGCTGGGCGGCAACGTTGCGATAATCACAAACCAAAATTTTCACGGTCGCGTCCAGTCCCGCTTCCCTGACACGCGCCTGCGCCCAGTCCGCCTGTCGCTGGCTCAGAGTGATACCGACGGCGTGAACACCAAAATGTTTCGCGGCATGTATGACGAATGCGCCCCATCCGCAGCCGATATCGAGCAAACGTTGCCCAGGCCGAAGCCGCAGCTTGCGACAGACATGATCGAGCTTCTGCTCTTGTGCATCATCAAGATTATCGCCAGGCGAATGGAAATAAGCGCATGAATAAACCATGCGGCGGTCGAGCCAGAGATGATAAAACTCATTCGACAAATCGTAATGAAAGGTCACGGCTTCGCGATCGCGTTCGAGTGAGTGTTTTCGGCCGCGCCGTTTCAGGAGTCGCCTCGCGCTGGACGTCGCAGAACCTTTCGGAGCACGCAAGAGAAGCGCTGCCATTTTCAACTTCTGTTTCCAGTTGCGAAGCTGGCCAAGCAAGACGTCCGAGATTTCGAATGCGGCTGCGATGTCGCCTTCGATGTCGAAATCGTTGCGCAAATATGCTTCGGCCAGGCCCACTTCGGTCCCTGCCGAAAACATCCGCGCGAGTGCGCCGGAATGCTGCAAAACGAGTGTCGCTCGGCGCGTTCGATCATCTGGCCAAAGGAGACCATTCCATAACCGGACACCTACTTGATCTGAGACCTGCCCGAGAAGCTGACCCAGAATCTGAATGGTTCGTTGCTCGACAGCTTCTGAACTAGTTCCACGCATCTTGAAGTTTAAACGCGTTATTGGATTGCGACCGGTTTCTTTGACTCCTCTATTAGTTTCTCGAATCGGATCGGCGCGCAACGAATCCGAGAATGGATGCAGACGCCCTTACCGGTCACTCGAGAGGCAATATATATTCCCCTGGTTCGCACGTAGTCCGTTCTGGCCGTAAATTTATAGTTGGCTCACGCCAAATTTAGAATGAAACGATGGGCATCGCGGGGATTGTGGTAAATTTCCGCGAGCATCTCATAATCCGCGCGATCTGATGAAATACGACTGGAAAGATGCGGGTGAGGAATGGTCGGCGCCGTGGGGAAGTTCGGAGGCGCAATGGGTCGGCGCCATTCTTCCGCGCATTCGTGATTGTCTGCCGGCGGGAACGATCTTGGAAATCGCGCCGGGCTTCGGGCGGTGGACACACTATCTCAAAGATTACTGCCATGAGCTGTGGATTGTGGATCGCGTCGAAGAGTGCATCGAAGCGTGTCGCCGTCGTTTCGCCGCTCACTCGCACGTACGCTGCTATGTCAATGATGGCCTCTCATTGTCGATGATTCCAGACGATTCGGTCGGCTTTGTGTTTAGCTTCGATTCCTTTGTGCACACCAAGCGCGAGGTCGTGGAAGCCTACCTGCACGAATTGGGAACCAAACTGAAACTCGGTGGCAAAGGTTTTATTCATCATTCCAACCTCGGCGAATATGCCAACTCGCCACGCGAACGGCTTCCGCAAATGATCAGAAAACTGCTCAGGAAAGCGAGAATCCTCGATTGGGAGCACCATCGCAATCCAAGCATGAGCGCTGACTTGTTTCGAGCGTTGTGCGCGCGCTACGGTTTACACTGCGTAAGCCAGGAGCTGGTCAATTGGCGCGGCCGGCGGTTGATCGATTGTTTTTCTTTATTCACGCGAAGCGCTTCCGATGAGCGAAGGCCAACACACATAATTCGAAACCCGAAATTCATGCGCGAGGCCGCGCTTATCCGTCAGAAATCGCGAATCCAGAGCTGACGAATTGGCTCGGTGAGGAATCGACAATTTTGCGTTGACGCTCGTTGCGCAGCCGCGGCAAAATCTCCGTTGCGACAAGTTCGTTTGGTACGATGAAGTGCTCGAATTTTTCGCACAGCGCAACCGATGAATGAAACGCCGTTCCAACCACAAGAGGATATTTTATGAAAGATAATCGCAGGCGCCAAAGAGATGACCCCCAGAATCAAAAAGAATCGATCGCGCCCGAAACGCGCAATGACGTTACACGACGCCGATTCCTTGGAACAACAGCAGCCGGCGGCGCCGCTCTCTTAGCGGGTGGGCTCACCTCATTTTTCGAAAGCTCCGCATCCGCTGCCAAGAAAGCTGCCAGAGCTGCCAGTTCGGCTGTTTCGCGCCTCGCGACGAATTGGATCGAGAAAAGTATCCTCGAGCTGCAATCGCTGATGGCTTCAGGTCAGCTCACCAGCCGAGATCTGACCCATGGCTACATCCAACGAACCGCCGACTTGAACCCGCTGCTTCATGCGGTCATTGAAATCAATCCGCAGGCCGTCGCCATCGCCAGTCAACTCGACAACGAACGCCGGGCGGGACATGTGCGCGGCCCGTTGCATGGAATCCCGCTTTTGTTGAAGGACAACATCGCTACCGACGACAATATGCAAACCACCGCCGGCTCGCTCGCGATTTACGGCAGCCACGTACCCGCGGACGCCGTAATTACTCAGCGACTCCGCGCTGCTGGCGCAGTCATACTTGGAAAGGCGAACCTAGGGGAATGGGCGAATTTCCGCAGTTTCATTCCTATTTTTCCTCTTGCCGTCGGCTGGAGTGCGCGCGGCGGCAATACGATCAATCCTTATGACTTGAGTTACACATCATGGGGATCGAGCTCCGGTTCGGCCGCGGGTGCGGCTGCCAATCTGTGTGCAGCAGCGATCGGAACAGAAA
>QHNB01000064.1:0-12645 GCA_003217965.1 Verrucomicrobiota bacterium
ATCGACATCGCGACGAGTAGCGCCACGACAATTGCAGCCCTGATTAGGACTCTTCGCACTTTTCTCGTGTAGCGGCGCGCCCGTAGCGCGTCGACTAATTAAGAGCCGCTCAGCATCCACTATCGATTAACTGGAGCGATTAGTTAGGCATTACAGCGTTCTCTTCTCCGTCCGTTTCACGGCATTCACGACCTCAATGCGGAAACAGCGAATCGACCCATAACAATTAAACGGCTGGACGAGCGTTCGGACAGTTGGCTCAATATCCTTAAGCCGTGAAACGAGAATTAAAGCCGAAAAAATTCACCTGGGACGCCACGACCGAATGATTGCACTACGTATCTTTCTTTTGATTGGTTTCGTGCTGGCCCTCATGGGTGCATTTTTCCGAATCGTTGACGCGAAAAATACGCTGCAGGAAACTGAGGCAATTCTATTTCTTCTTATCGCGGCGGTCTGTTTTGCTGGCTTCGCCATCGCTGCGGCCGTGTCGGATTTGACCAAGATGATTAAACGCGAACCGGATCGTCCTCCTCCGCTGCCGCCGCGACCAAGTTAATCACCGCCGAGAACTACGTGAAGACGCTCACCGCCAAAGCCGAAGCAACGGAATCGGAACGCTGGTCAAAAAGGTCACGGTGAGTGCGCGAATCATCCAAGTCCGCCCGTCACGCAACCCGCGGTGGCAGAAACAAGGCGGCTGGGAAGTTTTCGAAGCTGAAGGCGTTTGCCCGGTCTGGTGCGGCGAGAATGCACGCCAAAACGCGCTCGATTACGCTCAACAGCGTCCGGGCTATGGCCGATGCGATATTCAAGTGCTCGATGAGAGTTGAAATGTCGTCGAGACGATCACGAATGAGGATTTGAGGCCGGTATGTGACCGGCTCCGAATGGCCTCGACAATTAGGCAACAATCCGACTCAAGCGGCACCTTCTCGACCATCCAGATCTCGACGAGCAGACGGGACGTTATACATTCGTCTTGTTAACGCGCGAGTCGCTCAACCAAAGCCCGGAAGCGCGGGTGATCACGGAGACGTTCCCAATCAGGATCCCGCAGAAACCAATCTCCTCCTGCGAGACCGGCATTGATAGCTCGTCCAGCGCATGCTGGTTGAACGACTCATTCCACGCGCGCGCGCTGGGCAAACGAGTCCGAGTCCGCGACTAGCATGTCGCACGTAAACCATCTAACCAAGCGACGCAGCCTGTATCTTCTTTAAGAGTGCTCTAATTCTGTGCAAACAGGAGGTAGTGCGAGATCCTCGATCGCGTGGAAGGTTTTGCTCAATGCTGCTGTATCGCAGATCAACTCTGACAGTATTACTGGCGCTGATCTTTCTTTCCTTTTTCGGAACGCTCGCCGTAATCGCCCGATTGTTTCCGCAAGGTTATGACTGGCGTTATCGCGTGATTTCGAACCTGCTGTCGCCTCGCGATAATCCGGCCCATCACTGGTTTGCCGCGTGCGGGGTAGCACTGACAGCGGTGTTGATACTACCGTTCGCAGGATATTTGCGGCGGAATCTGGGAGTCATCTCTTCGATGGGTGCACGCGGGAGCGCCGGAAGCTTCATCGCCGGATGTATCGTCTTGATATCCGCCTGTTTTGTCGCACCGCAACACAAACACGATGTATTGGGTATTCGGCGGTTGCATGAACTGCTAGGCCGTTCCGCCGCTGGTCTTCTAGCCATTGGAATGTTATCTGCCTGCTGGTGCGCCTGGAAAGGCTGGCTCAACGACAAGTCGCTCGCCTTTCTGTTTTGGACGTGGTCGAGCCTGACGGTGTTGCCGTTATCCGGAATTTTCCTCAGCGAATGTTTGCTGCTGCTCACCCGACTAAACCCCATGTGGGCCGCGCCGATTCGCAATACGCTGAGGCATTCAATTTTCTGGCACCTGGGCTTCTGGGAATGGACGGGCGCCGCCGCCGTCTTCCTGTTTCTTTGCGCGGCGGTTTTCTTGATGCCGCAGCGAGCAGCGTCTTTCCCAAATGGGCGGACCGAAGAGTTGCTTAGTTGTCGCGGCGTGAAGCGCCCCGACTGAGCGGGCGGCTACAGTTATACCGCCGCGACGGCAGCGGCTACAAATCAGGCTGCTTGTCAGCCCCGGCGTATCAGACTGATCGCGATGGCGGCGATTACGTGGACCGACCTATAGCAACCCGCGCGCGCGTGCGTGCCCAATCGTGCCAAAACTCCTTAGAAAAAGTCGCCGCCTAAAGTTCAAATCCTTGATCATCCTCATCCGCGCAAGTTTCACTTTGCGACAGAAGATACCGAAACTCTGAGGCCTTTCCGTTTGGATGCTGATCGCCGACGTGAACAATCTTAATGACGCCGAGCCGTTCGAGGGCGCGATTTATCTCCCACGCTCCTTGATGGCTCAAGCCCGGAGAGGCTTTCGCGGCAGTCGCGGGAACTCAGAAGATACGTTCTGTTCTTCTGCGTAGAGTGGCGAGAGAGTTCTCTGTGTCATCTGCGAATAAAAGCATTGTACAGTATTTGCAATAATTATACGATAACCGGGGTCTGAGACACCGGACAAAAAGCAGTCATACCAGTTGTGCAACGTTGTCCGGCCATGGCCCAGAATTGTCCACGCGACCACAAAACGATTTACGGCCACCTGCGTTCATAATACGTTCCAACAGTTTTCATTAATGCCGGCATAGCTCAGTTGGTAGAGCAGCTGATTTGTAATCAGCAGGTCGTCGGTTCGAATCCGTCTGCCGGCTGGACCACAGATCGTCCTTCCGCGGGTTGTGAGTTTAAGAGGCATTCACCGATGGAGTTCTGCTGACCGCGTCTAGGCCATTAGATCGGTTTCCGTTGAAACGGTCACTTCGCCGACAGTCTGTCGCAATGCTTGTTCCACCGCGCGCCAGGCGAGCATGGCGCACTTGACCCGCTGCGGAAATTTTCGCACGCCCTGCATTAATCGCAGATCGCCCAGGGCCTTGGGCGCTTCCGCCGCTTCTTCCGTCACGAGAGCGTGAAACGCCTGCAACATCGTCACGATCTCGGCGCGGCTTCGCCCTTTGAGTTTCATTGTCATTAGAGAGGCCGATGCCTGACTGATGGCGCAGCCATGCCCGCTAAACTTTATGTCTTCCAAGCCACCGTCGACACCGAGCTTCACGGCCAAATGAATTTCGTCGCCGCACACGGGATTGTCGCCGTGCACGCGCACGGTGGCATCAGCCAGTTCGCCAAAATTTCTTGGTCGGCGCGAATGATCTAGAATGACTTCCTGATACAGCTCATCGAGTTCTGGGCTCATGAAAAGAAGCGCGTTGCAGCGTGCAGGATCTCGACCATCCGATCGATTTCCTCACTCGTGTTATAAAAGTAAAAGCTCGCGCGCGTCGTCCCGGGCAGCCCGAACCGTCGCATCAGCGGTTGATTGCAGTGGTGCCCGCCGCGCATCGCCAGCCCGTAGCGGTCGGCGAAGGTTGTGAGATCATGCGGATGCGCAGCGTCCATCACGAAACCGACCAGCGCACCGCGTTCTGTCGGCGGGCCCAAGACACGCATGCCAGGCAATTCGACGAGACGTTGCATGGCATAGCGCGCTAGCTCGACATCATGTTCAAAAATTGCGGGGCGCCCGATCCGCTCGAGATAATCGATCGCGGCGGCGAGCCCGATGGCACCAGCGATATTCGGCGTGCCAGCTTCAAATCGATGTGGAGCTCTCTTGAACGCACTTTTTTCTAAAGTCACGCTGGTGATCATCTCGCCGCCGCCGTGCCACGGTGGAATGGTATCGAGTATCTCACCGCGACCATAGAGCACGCCGATTCCGGTGGGCCCACACATTTTGTGTCCGGAAAATGCGAGAAAATCGCAGGTCAATTCCTGTACATCGATCGGCATGTGCCCAGCACTTTGCGCCGCATCAACTAGAGTAATGGCGCCGACAGCGCGAGCTTTCTGACAGAGTTCACTGACCGGGTTGATTGTTCCGAGGGAATTAGAAACGTGCGTGAATGCAAAAAGCTTCACTTCAGGCGTGAGCAGGGAAGAAAGCTGATCGAGAGCCAGCGTCCCATCGTCACGCACCGGTACGAAACGCAGGCGAGCGCTAACACGTTCGGCCAAAAGCTGCCACGGCACCAAGTTACTATGATGCTCCATCTCGGTGAGGAGGATCACGCTTCCTTCACGCAAGAATTTTTCACCCCACGCCTGCGCTACCAGATTTATGCTTTCAGTCGTTCCGCGGGTGAAAACGATTTCGTCCGCACTAGCAGCCCCGAGGTAGTTTGCCACCCGCTGCCGTGAACTTTCGTACGCTTCCGTCGCACGCGAGCTGAGTTCGTGCAGGCCTCGATGCACATTCGCGTTTTCGTATTCATAGTAGTGCCGCACCTTTTCGAGTACCTGTCGCGGCTTTTGTGAGGTCGCTGCGCTGTCAAAATATACGAGAGGATGACCGTGGACGCGCCGGGCGAGGATAGGAAAATCGTTACGGATTACCTTCCAGTCTACGTCGGAAACAGGAAGCTTATGCACAGTCTAATCTCCGCCACCCGCAGCTGCATGCCACTTTATTCAGAAGGTCGCCCGGACGAACTCTTGCACACGCCCCTGCGCTCAATTCTCCCGCTGTTGGATTCTTTCTTGCCCGGAACACCGGTAAATCCGTAGGGTAGACGCTTCGGTCAACCGCAACAAAAGGAGCAAGTCATATGAAAACTTTATGCTTAGTCATGTCATTCCTCTTCATCACTACAGCGGCATTTGCGCAGTCGCCGGCCGTGGCGGAAGAAACGGCCACACCCAAGAGTTCGGAGCCTGGGCCGAATTTCGCCCCCCTCAACGCCATACATGCGCACGTTTGCGGCATTCATTTTTATAGCGGTAATATGAAACGCCAGATCATCGCGCAGCATTATTGCGCGCACCTGAGTGACGAAGTGCTGCAATGCATTCTCTACGATTCGGAAAAGAAAGACGCGCGCATCATTGGTATCGAATACATCGTCAGCGCGAAGATTTTTGAATCATTACCGGCGGATGAGAAAAAGTTTTGGCACAGCCATAACTACGAAGTGAAATCTGGAGCTCTCACCGCGCCAGATGCGTCGGAATCTGCTGAGAAAGACTTAATGAAAGTGCTCATCGGCACTTATGGCAAAACCTGGCACACATGGCAGGTGGATCGCGGAGACAAGCTGCCCCTAGGCATTCCGCAGCTAATGATGGCTTTCACCAAGGATGGCCAGTTAGATCCAAAGATTGCGGCCGCGCGGGATGCTCTCTACTCAGTTTCCATGGCAGCCAAAAAAGCCGCTCGCGCTGATATTGCGGACGCAAAGGTGGATCCCGGCGCCGACGCATGGCAAAAGGGCGCGGCCGTACAGCTTGATCTCAAGACAGTCTCGTCCGGCTCGAGATGAGTTGACCGATCGAGCCGCGATGGACATCGGTTCAGCGCGCTCTGTCGTGAGTTACCGAGCGCGCTTTCGCCGTCAAAGCAACGTCGTCTCGATCGTCGCCGATCGGCTACGAGTTTGATTCGCCTGCGCGACAGCTTGCGTTGCGCCATGGCCCCGAAAAATGATTTCCCCTCGCGCTTGCTCGTTTTTCTTTCAATGTGATGTCACATTGCCGGCCCCAATCGCCTATTTACCATCGCGCTCATGTTGCAAGGTAAGAAAATCGTTGTCGTGATGCCGGCCTACAATGCCGCGCTCACCTTACGGCAGACTTATGAGGAAGTAATCGCGCATGAAATCGTGGACGAGATCATCCTGGTAGACGACGCCAGTAATGATGAAACAGCGGCAATTGCCCGCAGCTTACCCAGGGTTCGCGTCGAAGTACATCCACAAAACCGAGGCTACGGGGGCAATCAAAAAACATGTTACCGCCTTGCGCTGGCGGCCGGAGCCGATGTCGTGATCATGCTTCATCCCGATTATCAATACACGCCAAAACTTATTCCGGTCATGGCATCGATGATCACGACCGGTCTCTATCCTTGTGTTCTCGCCTCTCGTATCCTGGGCGGTGGCGCGGTTCGAGGAGGAATGCCCTGGTGGAAGTATGTTTCTAATCGTGCGCTAACCCTGGCCGAAAACCTAATGCTCGGTGCAAAGCTATCCGAATACCATACTGGGTACCGCGCCTTTGCGCGAAAGCTACTCGAACAACTACCACTCGAGAAGAACTCAGACGATTTTGTATTCGATAACCAAATTCTGGCCCAGGTTCTTTGGCTAGGACAACCGATCGGAGAAGTGACCTGCCCGGCTAAGTACATGCCGGAAGCTTCTTCGATTAACTTCCGCCGTAGCGTCCGCTATGGCTTTGGGTGCCTCGCCACCGCATTGCAGTTCATTGCCGCAAGACTGCGCGGCCGCGGCGGCATTTTCCCGCAACTACCCGCACAAGTTTAAGAAGAAGGGATGGTTCGAAGTAGTTCGGTCGCGACGGTTAGCAGTTACCGGTTAATGCTGATCTACGTCGGCCTTGTTGCAATCGTCCTCGCGGTCTTCGGCCAAACCGCGTGGTTTGATTTCGTGAACTACGATGACGGTTCCTATGTCTTCGAAAATGCAAACGTTCGTGCCGGCATCACCTGGCACGGGATGGTCTGGGCTTTCACGCACATCCACTCGCAGAATTGGCATCCGCTGACGTCGATCTCACACATGCTTGATTGTCAGATCTTTGGTTTGAACGCTGGTGGCCACCATCTGACCAATATTTTGCTGCATACCGCCGCGGTCATTTTGTTATTCGAGTTTCTTAGAACAACCACGGCAGCGCCCTGGGCTAGCGCGGCTGCTGCCATCATTTTTGCGGTGCATCCGTTGCGAGTTGAATCGGTGGCGTGGATCGCGGAACGCAAAGATGTCTTAAGCGGCTTCTTTTTCATGCTGACGTTGCTTGTCTACGGCAAATACGCCCGAGGCCGGACCTGGGGACAAATGACGATCGTCGCAGTTTGTTTATCGCTTGGTCTGATGTCCAAGCCAATGCTGATAACCACGCCTCTCCTTCTTTTACTCCTAGACTATTGGCCGCTAAACCGAACCGAGAGCTTTGCCAGTTTACTTCTTGAGAAAATCCCGCTCTTTCTTCTGAGCGCGGCCTCGTCCGTTGCCACCATGGCGGCACAGAGGCTCGCCATTGGCGCGACCGAGAACCTTCCCCTGACCTGGCGAATCACAAACGCCATCGTGAGTTACTTCATTTACCTACGGCAAATGGTGTGGCCGCACGACCTTATTCCATTCTACCCACATCCCGAGGCGACAGTGCCGCTGGCGGAAGTTATCCTGCTCTGCAGCCTTTTGATCGCTTTTACGGTTGCGGTGGCAATGCTCCGACGACGATATCCCTATATCTTTGTCGGCTGGCTTTGGTACTTGATTACTCTACTCCCGGTCATCGGCATAGTTCAGGTGGGATTACAAGGGCACGCGGATCGCTACACCTACCTGTCTTCGATAGGAATTGTGATCGCGGTAGTCTGGACAGTGCGCAGCCTTACTGCGGCTTGGCCGTCAAGGAGCTTCATTCTCGTTCCAAGCACAATCGCCGTTGTTTTTGCGTTAGCAGCGTTAAGCTACGCGCAGACCAAACATTGGCATGACAGCCAGTCCTTGTGGACTTACACCCTGAACATCTCGCCCGATAACGACGTGGCTCATGCCGGGCTTGCTGGAATTCAATTCGCGCGTGGTGATTTGGAAAATGCGATTAGCCATTACCGGCGCGCCTTGGAGATCCGAGATGGAAACTCGGCGGCACATTACGGTCTAGCAATGGCTTTGGCTCGCCAGCGCAAATTCGATGAAGCGATCGCACGTTGGGAGAAGAGCTTGGAGCTCCAGCCCGATAATAGCGCGGCACGAAATTATCTCGGCACCGCGCTTGCCGGCCTTGGGCGTGACCGCGAAGCGATTGCGCAATGGGAACAAACGCTCGAGTACGATCCAGAAAACGGCGACGCCGCGAATAATTCAGCCTGGCTGCTGGCGACTTCACAACACAGAGAGCTGCGGGACCCGGCCAAAGCAGTCGACCTGGCAAAACGTGCAGCCAATTTACCCGGTGGGAGCAATCCCATTGTTTACCGAACGCTCGCCGCGGCCCTGGCAGAAAATGGGCAATTTGATAACGCGATTCGAGCGGCCGAGCACGCACGAGAATTGTCACAAGGGAACGCGAATACCGCGGTCGCTGACGAAATGACGCGATGGATCGACCTGTTCAAACAGGGCCGAACCTTACACCAGGCGCGAAGCGGCGACTAGCCTCAACGCCAATCGGAACAATCCCAGCCAAGTAATGTTTCGACCTGCGCAATGTCGTTGCGCAAAATATCAAAGACAGCAGCTCGTTCCTCACCTCGCATTTGACGTTCATAAGCGATGTTGTGCGCTTCAATTAGCTTAAATCGGCGCAACTGCGGCACATTTAGGAATTGAAAGACCTTCTCGACCGTCTCTTTTTGCCGCGCGCGGAATTCTTCGTACTTAATCAGGAGAAGTTGTTGGCGCGGGAAAAGGTGAAATGCGCGCTCGAGTTGCTCGCTATAACGCGCTCGATCGACGTAAGAGAATTTTCTTAGCTGCTGCGGAGCAGCTTGAGCAATGCGGCTGGGTTCAGCCCAGACGGCGTCGAGGAATTCCAGCGGCTCACTCCCGCGCTGACGTTGCATGTTCCATTGCGAGAACGCGCGCTCGATCGGATTGCGTAAAATAATTATGAGTTTGATGGCCTTGTTATAGTCGCGAATGCGCCGGAGCGCCGGTCGCCAGTAGAGATAGATCGGCGTGTTTTCGCCCGCGACCGTGCCGGGCCGGATGGGTCGAAACATGCGATGGAGCGGCTCATACGAAACCTGGGCACCGGCAAAGAGCTCGTCCCTGTCGAAAAAGTGCAATTCTTTCTTAACAGGCAGCGCGATTTGCCGGTGCCGCTTGAGATAATAGTTAAGCGCGGTCGTTCCGGACTTTTGCGCGCCGGCAATAATAAAATCGAGCTTCTCGACCGGCCGCCTGCCGACGCCGAACATCGCTTCTAAGCCGAGGCAACGCGTGCTGTGAGAATGGTCTCTGGCGTCGCGCCGCCGGCGAAGTGAAGAAGCTCGAGAATTTCGCCGCGCAGTTGCAGGAACTCCGAACTGCTGCGGTCGCGCGGGCGATCCAACGTGACCGGGATGATTCGGTCGATCGTACCCGGTCGCGCCGTCATGATGACGATGCGATCGCTCATGTAAATTGCTTCATCGATATCATGAGTGACAAGCAGTGTCGTGCTGCGGCGGGCCGACCAGAGCCGTAGCACTTCATCCTGCATGCGCATGCGAGTGAAAGCGTCGAGCGCGCCGAGTGGTTCGTCGAGGAGGAGAACTTTGGGATGGTTGATCAGAGCGCGGGCGAGGGCGACACGCTGGGCCATTCCGCCGGAGAGATGATGCGGATAGGCATTGCCAAATGCTTCCAGCCCAACCAGGCTCATGAATTCGCCCACGTCGTCGCGTCTTTCCTGCAACAGTCCGCGCGCGACAAGTCCCGCCTCAATATTTCTGCGTACCGTGAGCCACGGAAATAAATTTGGATCCTGAAAAACCAAACCGCGCTCAGCGCTCGGGCCCGTGATCGCTTCTGAGCCAATCATCAGCTCTCCCGAATCAGGCACCTCGAGGCCAGCAATGAGACGCAACAAAGTCGATTTTCCGCAACCGCTCGGTCCAACGAGAGAAACCAGTTCGCCGGTGGTAAGCGAGATGGTGATACCGTCCAGCACCAATCTCTGCCTCAACGGGTCGTCCGGCGCGGGAAAACTTTTGGTCACCTCCCGCAAACGAAGCGAAGGCGTTACCACCTGATCATTCCTTTCTGCCAGATGAGCACACGATCGCGCAGTTTGAATAGCAACGTCATGATGGTGGAAAAAAAGGCGGCCATGATGATCAGGGCAGCGTAAACTTTCCCGTACTCAGCCCACCCTTGGGCCCAGCTGACATACCAACCCAGACCTGACTTCACACCGACGCTTTCAGCGACCACCAAAGTAAGAAACGATGCGCCGAGTCCCATAAACAAACCGACAAAAATGGTCGGAAGCGCTGCGGGAATGGCGACACGAAAAATCAGATAGCGCGGCCCTGCACCCAACGTGCGCGCCACATCCAGGTACGAAGCACGCGTGTTCGAAACGCCAGAGGCAGTCAGCATCGTCACAGGAAACCAGACGGCCAGCGCAATCAGAGCCGCCGCGGAAATGACGGCGGAAGGCGACACGACCATCGCAAGTGGAATCCAGGCTGTTGCCGGAATCGGGCCCACTACCTTTAGGATCGGCATTCCCCAGTAACGGGCTGGCGCTGACCAACCGATGCAGACACCGGTAATGAATCCAGCAATAACGCCGAGCGTATACCCGCTCAACAGCAGGATGAGTGAGTGCCAGGTGCTGTCGAATAACAGCGCTCGATCGTTGATCATGCTCTGAAGCACTCCGGCCGGACTGGGGAAATACGGGAGCGGCAGCAAGCGGAACCCCGATGTGATCACCTGCCACGCGCACAACAGTAATAGTGCAACCGTGAAAATCGGCCGCAGACGGCGCATCCTTGCTCGTAAGGCTGGCCACCACCGCTGCGTAATGGCGAATGCGACCGCAACAGCAAAAAACAGGCTAAGAAAGAGGGTGTAGGTCCGGCCTTCGGCTGCTGGTTCATTTGTTGACAGGAACAAATGAATGACGAGGGCAACCGCCGCGGCCAATGGGACAACCGACAACGCGCGCGTGGACAGCCGGGTTTTGTTAGCAAGGGCGCTGTCCATTGTAACTGCGCCGAATCTCTCACCCGATGCACGCTCTGGCTGCTCGGTCTCGCCTGGAATCACTGCGTCTTTGCGAGAGATTTGCCGGCTTTGCAGCATGACTCTTCCTGGTCTTGCAAGATCAGTTCCGCAAACAAACGGATGTCCTGATCCGGCGGCACTTGTCCGCCAGCCACACGTTCGATCTGCAAACTCTGGAGCCATTCATCGGAAACGCCATCCAAATGCACGAAAGCGTGCTTGGCCAGTTCTGCAACATTGGTTGATGGACTGAGCATGCCAGCGGTCTTCATTTCAGCAGCGGCCGATTTAACGGCTGCGTCGGCGCCGGAAACACTCGGCACGTATCGGAGATGTGAAATGGCAACGGTATTCAGCTCAGGATTCGAGGCCAGATATTTTTTCTCCACCGACAAACGCGCCGCCGCCGCTGGATTTGCTTCCACCCATTTTGCGGCTTTCAACAGCGCGCGCGTGGCCCCAGCCGCCGCTTTCGGTTGAGCAGCGAGAAACTTTCCACTCACGATTACAGCGCAGCAATACTCATCCTTGTAAGGCGCGTCCTTCGCCTGATCGGCCACATTTTTCACCTTTCCCTGCGCGAGCAAAAGACTCCCAATTGGTTCGGAATCCGCCACTGCGTCAACCTCTCCTTTGTCCAAGGCCAGGCCCAGTTCGCCGGCAGGAAAAACGCGCCAACTGATTTCCTTGGCGGGATCGATGCCGTTCGCGCCGAGCACGCGGTTGGCGAAGATGAATGGCGGCGTTCCCATTCCGGGCACGCCAATTCGTTTGCCGCGCAGGTCCTGAATTTTGTTGATGCTGCTGTTGGCGCCGGCCTGCACGCGCAGACAACCGCGATGAATTCCCCCGGTAAACTTCACATTCAATCCCTGTTCGATCGGCTTGAGAAAGTACATCACAAGATGATGCGTGACGTCGAATCCGCCCAGCGCCAGCACATCCTTGTAGTTGGCCCACTCACATTTCACAAGACTAACATCGAGGCCTTCTTCCTTGAAAAAACCTTTCTCAACGGCCGTGAAAATTGGCGCCTCGCACGTCAACCCGATGTATCCCACGCGCACTTTCTTGGAAGCAGCGGCGGGCGAACTGGCGTTCTTGTTGCAGCCTGCGAAAACAAGAGCGGCGAGAGCCAAAACGGTAGGGAAGCAGCGGGAAGTCATTGTAGAGGATTTCTAAATAATGTGATAACTGTTTCCTATAGATGTAATGATGGCGAGTCTCCGCTGCAAAGTCCAGGTAATTGCATTTTGTCTCCTCTTCCGACAACCTGCTATCGCCCCATGCACGATCGCGTTGAAGTGCGCCACCTGCGGTATTTTCTCGCTGTAGCCGAGGCGGGAAACTTCAGCCGCGCCGCTGATCGCCTAGGTATTTCACAGCCCAGCGTCTCGCAACAAATTCGCGATCTTGAAGCCGCGCTTCGCGTTCCGCTGGTGCCGCGTTTGATCGGCCTATTCGCCGCAGAGCATCCTGCCATCAACCTAGTCGTCGAAGAAATTTCATCGACTGAAATTGAGACCGCTTTGGAAGAAGGGCGCATGGATGTAGGCCTCGGGTTCGTGACGCGTCATTCACCGAATCTACGCTACGAGCGTCTCTGCACAGATGAGTTCGCTTTCATCATTTCCGAGGAACATCAGTGGGCAACACGCCGGATCATTGACTTCTCGGAGTTGCATCAAGAACGCTTGTTGCAGCTGCCGGATTCTTTTGTCATGCGCCGAATGACGGATGAAATCTGTCGCAATCATCACGTGCGGCCACGCATTGTTGCGGAAATTAACGCGATCGAGACGCTGCTC
>QHNB01000064.1:12662-19627 GCA_003217965.1 Verrucomicrobiota bacterium
GAAAAAAGCTTGGACTGGAAATCGGATTATTACGGCTGGGTGACTCGCCATCAAACACGGCTGTGGCTGATTTCACCAAGCTCGCCAAACGGGCCATTCCCAGATTGCTTGGCAGGTATGCGGCACCGGCGCGGAATCACAGCAGCTGATACGGATCGACATCGACGGTGGCAGTGACATCCTCGGGCAGTGGTAATTTATCCATTACTTCACGAATTAGGCGGCTGAGCCGCATGACGGCGCCGCCGCGAAGCAGTATGTGAAAACGGAATTGTGTGTGCAATTTTTCGAGTGGCGCAGGCGTAGCGTCGCTGACGGTGAATTCCTCGGACAAGGCTTCACACAATCGGCGCGCCAATGTTTCGGCAGAGAACTTGCCGCGGGTTTCATGCGCGGAGCGGACGGTGATCAGGACAGCATGCTTAAAGGGCGGAAAATCGCACCGTTCACGAAATTCTAACTCTTGCTCCACGTAACCGGCGAAGTCATGGTGCCGGGCAAATTGAATCGACGGACTGAACGGCGTGTAGCTCTGGACCAAAACCTCACCTGGCGTTTCACCACGGCCGGCGCGCCCGGCCACCTGGGTGAGCAACTGAAAGGTGCGTTCACCGGCCCGAAAATCGGGCAGATGTAATGCGAGATCGGCATTGATGATTCCGACCAGGGTCACGTTCGGAAAATGCAGACCTTTCGCGATCATCTGGGTGCCGACTAAAATGTCGATCTTGCCCGCCCTAAATGCGCGCAGCGTTTCGCGATAAGCTTCCTTGCGTGTCATCGAATCGGCGTCCATTCGCTTCACCACTGCCTTTGGAAAGATATGCCCGACCGTAGCCTCTACTTTCTCGGTGCCGAATCCGGAATAAATCAACGCGTCCTCTCCGCACTCCGGACATTTTTTTGGGACAGCCGCGGCGTGTCCGCAAAGGTGGCAGGTGAGGCGAAGGATCGAGCGATGAAAGGTCAGAGCCACGCTGCAATTGGGACAATCACGCGCTCGTCCGCAGTTGCTGCAGACCAGAGACGTGGAGAAACCTCGGCGATTGAGGAATAGAATGGTTTGTTCACGTTTCTCGAGACGCTCCGCCATTGCGGTGCGCAATTTTTCCGAGAGAATCGTGCCGACTCGATCGCTTCGCTTCTCCTGCCGCAGATCGACGATGCGGATTCTCGGCATTTGGCAGTTGTCCACGCGCTGAGTCAGCGTCGCGAGCTCATACTTGCCAGTGAGCGCGTTGTGGTAACTCTCGAGTGAAGGTGTGGCGCTTCCGAGCAACACCACGCATTTTTCAAACTTCGCTCGCACGACCGCGACGTCACGGGCGTGATACCGAGGAGCTTCCTCCTGCTTGTAGGAAGTCTCGTGTTCTTCATCGACCACGACTAGCCCCAGATTTTTAAGCGGCGCAAAGACCGCGCTCCGTGCCCCGATAACGATGCGGGCGCGGCCGGAATGGACTTTGTGCCACTCATCATGGCGCTCGCCCTCTGATAAATGACTGTGCAATACCGCGACGGAATCGTGCGATTTGGCAAAACGAGCGCGGCCGGAATGGACTTTGTGCCACTCATCATGGCGCTCGCCCTCTGATAAATGACTGTGCAATACCGCGACGGAATCGTGCGATTTGGCAAAACGACTTTCGCGAGGGCGGCACACTGCTCCTCATTGAGCGTCAATTCGGGGTTGGCGACGAATCGTTCATCGCCATGCGGATCGCGCGGCACGGCCGCTTCATGCAATTTAGCGAATCCGCGTTTAACCAATGCTTGCATAGTTGACGGATTGAGGGAAAGCCGCGCCAAGACCTCTGCCACCGGAACCGGGCCAGCGACTTTCGACAGCTCATGCAGAAGCTCGGCCTGGCGCGGCGCACGCCGCCGAATCTTGGCGAGCGTATCGGCAGAAACACTGGATGAGATCTGCACGAATTGCTGTTTTTTCCAACCGACTTCCGCGCGCCGGATTACTTGCGGCAGCAGGCTACGAATCACCGTTTCAATCGGGCAGCAATAGTAATTGGATATCCAGCGGGCCAGCTCCAGCAGGGTTGGACTGAGCGTTGGGCTTTCGCCAATGACAGCCTCGATCTCGCGAATACCCTTGGCGCTGGTCTCATTGATCAGTGCCACGACGGTGGCCAGCGCGCTTCGGTCTCGGAACGGCACGCGCACGCGGGAACCAATGCTCACCCGATCAGCCAGGACCTCCGGAATTGCGTAATCCAGCTCTCGTCGAATGGCACGATCCACGATCACGCGGGCGAAGCTGCTCAATTTCATTTGCTCGCGCAGCGGAGGCGTGGATTCATCCCATCCATGATAGAGGCCGGCATATGCAATAAGTTGGCATGATTAAGTCGCTGCCACATCGACGATGCGCTTCTTATTCAAGTTAATCATTTGTCTCGGCTTCGCGATTGCGGCCGGATTTGGTCTGCTTGCTTTGCGTTCAGGCGATGCCGTCTACACCGCCTATGAGTGGCTCAGCCCGGCGCGCTTCCATCAATTCGACAATCTGATTCGCGCGGTCGCCGCTGAGCATCAGCTCGATCCCATGCTGATAAAGGCCGTTGTTTGGCGCGAGAGCCGATTCGACCCAAGGAAAATTGGAACCGCGGGCGAGCGTGGGCTCATGCAGGTGAGCGAGCGTGCCGCGCGGGAGTGGGCCAGAGAAACGCATGTTGCAAGTTTCCAGCCGAACGATTTGTTCGATCCCAAGACAAACCTTGAAGCGGGGACATGGTATCTCCATCGCGCCTTCCAACATTGGGACCATCAAAGCCAGCCGACCGCGTTCGCCCTCGCCGAATATAACGCCGGCGCCAGCCGTGCCCAGCGCTGGGCCAATAATGACACCGCAGCCCCTCTCTCGCAGAAAACTTTTCGTCGCAATATCGATTTTCCTGGTACGCGAAACTACGTCGATAGTGTCATCCAGCGGTGGGAATTTTATCGACGGCGCGGCCGGATGTGAGGAATAACGATGACGAAGGAAGAGATCGCGACCGCTCTCGAAGAAATCGCGACCCTGCTCGAATTGAAGGGCGAGAATCCAATTAAGATTCGCGCTTACACAAACGCTGCCCGATCCATCGAGGCGTGGGGGGCGAGCTTTTCTGACCTACAGAACGAGGAAACGCTCGAAAAAATTCCCGGCATCGGCAAGGCCATCGCCGCAAAAGTGAAGGAGTTGGCGACAACCGGCTCACTCAAATTTCTCGAGGAACTGCGCGCGCAATTTCCGGGCGCGATTCTCGATTTGTTTTCTATTCCTGGGCTTGGCGCGAAAAAAATTAAGGCGCTGCACGAGCAACTGCACATCAACTCCATTTCCGATTTGCAAGCAGCGTGCGAATCCGGGCGCGTGGCCGAGTTGCCGGGGTTTGGCGCGACTACTCAGGAGAAATTGTGCAAGGCGATCGCCAATCGAACCAAACATGCTGGCTCTTTTCAGCTTGGCCAAATCACGGCCGATGCGGAGCAATTGCGAAACGATCTGGCCAAGTGCGCCGAGGCCATCCAAGTAAGCGTGGCGGGAAGTGGTCGAGAACGTGATCGCCCGGGGGCCGACAAAGACGAGCGTGCGCCTGAAATCTGGCATTCAGAGCGATCTACGGGTCGTCACCAGAAAAGAATATCCTTTTGCGCTCAATTATTTTACCGGCAGCAAGGAGCATAACATCGTAATGCGAAACCGCGCGCTTGATCGGGGTTGGACGCTCAATGAATATCGCCTCGGGCCCGCCCCGCAAACAATTGCCGGGAAACACCGAACGGTGGCCGTTGAAATCCCACCAATCAGCGATGAAGCAGGACTTTATCGCGCGCTCGGACTCGATTTCATTCCGCCGGAGTTGCGCGAGAGCTGTGGCGAATTCGAAGCAGCCGAATCGGGAACTTTGCCACGCTTAATCGAGCCGGAAGACCTGCGCGGCACTTTCCACTGTCATACGACTGCGAGTGATGGGCACAATTCGCTCGCAGAAATGGTGGAAGCGGCGCGCGATCTTGGGCTTGAATACATTGGCATTGCCGACCACAGCCGCAGTTCAGTCCAGGCGCACGGCTTGGATGAATCACGGCTGAAAGTACAACGCGCCCAAATCCGAGCCCTAAACGAAACGGTTACTGATATTCGCGTTTTCAGCGGCATCGAGTGCGACATCCTGCGCGACGGTTCCCTTGATTTTCCGGATGAAACTCTTGCCGAACTGGACTTCGTCGTCGCATCCATTCATTCGACACTGAACTTGAGCGAAGCCGAAATGACAAAGCGGGTGATCCGGGCAATGGAGAATCCCTACGTCACAATGCTGGCGCATCCAACCGGTCGGTTGCTCTTGAAACGCGAAGGCTACGCGATTGAAATTCCCGCCATCATTGATGCCGCAGCGCGGACCGGCACGTGGATCGAGCTGAACGCTGCTCCCAAGCGACTCGATCTGGACTGGCGCTGGTGGCCGCTGGCGAAGAGAAAGGGCGTTCGATGCGTGATCAATCCCGATGCGCATCGAGTAGCGCGGCTCCAAGATTTATCCTTCGGCATCGGTTCGGCCCGAAAGGGATGGCTCACCAAAGACGACGTGGTCAATTGCTTGCCGTTGAACAGAATCGAAGCCGAACTAAAGAAAAAGCGCGAGCGAAAGTAGGGGTAAGCGGCTCCGCGGCGCCTACACTTTCTCCCGTTGCGGCAAAAACATCGTAAGACATTTGCAGGCGCCGCCTGCTTTGAGGAACTCGGACATCGGTAGCTGATGACAACGGTAATCGCGACTTTCCAGCGTCCGCACGAGATTAGGCGCGCCCTCCGGAAGCACGATATCGCGCCCGAGCACGACCGCGTTGCAGCAAAACGTCTTCGCCTCCTCTTCTTCGACATCGATTAAATCAGAGACATGGCCGCGGATGGCACGCTGGCCGTATTCTTCGAATGCTGCGGGGAACCAGATTGCGCCATTGCCGGGCAGCGGACAAAAACAGGTATCCAGATGATAAAAACGCGGATCGACCAGCTCGATCGAAATGACAAGGCATCCGAGCATGTCGGCGACGGCGCGGTGGGATTGGATATCGCTGCGAAATTTATAACCGCAAAAGAGAGCATCGCCACCAAAGAGCGCGTCGCCTTCTCCTTCGAAATACAACTCGTTCGACAACCATAAAACTTCATATCCGCGCGATTCCATCCAGCGCGCGAAATGCGGCGCTTCGCCGGCCCGTTCCTGGTGGCGAAAATTGCTCGGAATAAATTGCCGGCCAACGGTCAGCCCGGCGTTGGCCGTAAAAACCATGTCGGGCAATTTCGGTTGTGGCGGGACTAGGTCGATTTTGGCACCGAGCGCGACAAGCGTTTTATATAAGCCTTGCCATTGCGACTTGACGAGCTCGGTCTCGGCCCCGCGTGCACGACTCATCCAGGGATTGATCTCGTATTCGATGCCGTAATAATCCGGCGCGCAGAGCAGCAATTCGCGCATCCGATCTTACTTTTGCTTGGCGCGGAGCTGTTCCAGGCAATGCACCAATTCGCGCAGGAACGGCTCGACGTCGGTGACTAGCCCCAAGGCTTGGAACGTCTGTTGATTGGTCAGCTTTGCCACGGCCGCAGGATTGATGTCCACGACCAAAGTTCTCACGCTCGCCGGCAACAGATTGGCGACAGCAAATGAGTGCAACATCGCGCCTAGGAGCAATGCCAGTGTCACCCCTTTGAATTTCTGCCGCATCACGCGCTGCGCTTCGAGTGAGTCCGTGATCACTCCCGGCAGCGGACCATCGTCGCGGATCGAGCCGGTCAACAGAAACTCAACACCACCTTTGACGCAGGCGTGCATGATCCCACGCGTGAGTGTCCCGCGCTTGACCAGCTCGGCGATTCCACCAGCGGAGCGCACAATGTTAATGGCGCGCATGTGATTTTGGTGTCCGCCATCGGCCAGCGTCCCTTGCTCGAGATTAACGCCAAGCGCGGTCCCAAACAACGTGCTCTCAATGTCGTAAACGGCCATGGCATTGCCGGCAAATACCAGGTCGACGTAGCCCCAATTGATCAACTGCTCGAGGTATTCGGCTGCCCCGGTATGGACAACCGAGGCGCCGGCCACGACTAATAGTTTGCCGTTTTCCTTACGGGCCGTTTCAAACTCGCGCGCGATTTCACGGATTACAGCCCCCTTCGGTCGCTCCGCGGAGAGATTGGCATTGAGAAACTGAAAGACATCTGTGCGCGACGTTGTGCGCTGCACCGGAACAACGCGCACGCCTTGATGGCCGACGACGATCTCCATCCCCTTCCGGACGTCGGCGAACTTCACCGTTCGCGCCTTCTTGTTGGCGAGATCAAACGCAATCCCACTGTCCATGATAGGTGGCTGGACCTCGTATTCCTTGCTATCAATTCGGACAAAGGTTTGCCGATTTGTCGTCACAAAAAAATCTGGTGGAAAAATTCCATCCGCGGGCGCAGGTGCGAGTTGGGCGTCGCCTTTGTCCTCAACCTCTGCCCCATGCTGGCGCAAACGCAGGACCAAATCGTCTAGCGCTTCGTGAGTTGATGCCGAGACCTCGATCCGCGCGAAGCTTTGGTCGGCCCGCCGCTGGCCAATCTTGACCTCTAGCATCGTAAAATTCGCGCCTCGGGTCAGAATTTCATCCAAGACCTTCGGTAAAGTGAGGGAATCGATAATGTGACCGCGGAGTTGGATCGTCTCCGAAACCATCGGCGGAATTTAACCAAAGCTCCCGAGACCGCCAATGAATCGCAGCCGCCGAATTGAGTCGCGCTTGGCCTCGCTGCGGTATAATTGCCGAATGGAAAAACCAAGCGCCCGGGGACCTTCGCCGTCGAGAAAAGCGCATCTGGCGCTGCGCCAGAAACTGAATCGAAAATCGAAGCCGGTGCCACCATTGCCCACGTCGACCAACAAGCCCCGGCGGGAATTGCCGCGGTGAACGGCCAT